>DATEAU010000115.1:0-3528 GCA_035288165.1 Bathyarchaeia archaeon | reverse complement strand
GCGACTTGAGCAGATGAAGACAGCGCGGCACCCACGAAGGTTCCGAGGAACATCTGCGGTAGTATGAATAGGAAGGCTATTCCTGTGGCTGCGCTTGAAGACTTGGCGAGGGTGGCGGTCATTAAGCCGAAACCGACGTTGCACAGGGCGAAGACGAGCACCAGGACGAATGCGAAGGCAAAGCTGCCCGGACCTACTTCTGGGCGGTAGCCCACCGCGTAAGCCATTGCGAATATGAGCACTGCTTGGAGTACGGCGACAACCATGTTCGAGACTACTTGGCTTGCCATGAATTCTGAAGCTGTTGCGGGTGTGACGTTGATTCTTCGTAGCATGCCGTTTTCCCTGTCGGTTGTGAACGATTGGGCTACAGTCATGGTTAGGAATATGGCGGCGTAGGCGAAGAGGCCTGGTGCCATGTAGTCGAACATTGTCTGTTTCGCTACTGTCACTAATGCTGGATTGCCTATCTGTATGGGTTGTGCTCGCAGGGTTTGCTGATTACCAGTTACCGTTGCGGACAGGACTTGTTGGATTATGGGCGGAACCGCTTGGGTTGCCATTAGAGAGCCGCTGTCGAGGTACAGTGGAATCGTGGTATTCACCCAGGACTCTGGGTTGTTTGGGGCTGTTCGGTAAGCGTTGACGCTTTCTCCAAAGTCAGCTGGAACGATGAGCACGGCTTGTATTTTGCCCTGCACGAGGTCGGATTGGGCGGTCTGGTTGTCGGGGTACGTTTGAACCTTCAAGACTTCGGTTCCACTGAGCCCTGTGATGAAGGATTGAGTGTACTGTGAGTAAGGCGCATCTGGGTTCGGTGCGACTAAGCCGACTTGGAAGGTTGTCGATTGGCTGCCGCCTACTGCTCCGAAGGAGAAGCCGAAAGCTAAAGTCAACACTACTGGGAACAGCAGTATCAAGAAGAGCACTGCGGGTTCTCGAACCATTCTCTTAAGGTCTTTTTGGGCCAACGCCAGAACTCTTTGAAGTTTCATTTATGCTTCCTCCCTGATTTTTCTGCCGGTCAACTGAATAAAGACGCCTTCCAAGTCCTTCGTAGCATACCCTTTCATTAGTTCCGTTGGTGTGCCCATGGCGATTAGCTTCCCATGGTCGATTATGCCTACGCGGTCGCAGAGAGTTTGAGCCTCTTCCATGTAATGCGTCGTCAAAATTACCGTCTTGCCCTGTTTCTTCAAGTCCCTGATGAAATCCCAGACGGCATGACGTGACTGGGGATCCATCCCGACAGTCGGCTCATCCAAAAAAACGATTTCTGGGTCGTGAACCAAAGCCATTACTAGGCTTAGTCGGCGCTTCATGCCTCCGCTGTACTTTCCCGCTCGACGCTTGGCATCTTCAATAAGACCCATCTTGTTAAGGAGGGTATCGACGTTTTGTTTCAGCTTTGCTGTTGGCATTGTGTGGAGTTTTCCGAACAACTCAGCGTTTTCCCGCCCAGTCAGGTAGCTGTATAGCGGCGTGTCCTGTGGGCACACTCCGATGATTTCCTTTATTTTTGCTATTTCTTTCTGCACGTTGAAACCGCCGACAAAGGCTGAGCCGCTTGTGGGTTTCAGTAACCCGCAGAGTATGTTTATCATCGTGGTCTTGCCAGCTCCGTTTGGTCCAAGCAATCCGAAGAGTTCACCTTTCATTATTTGCAGGTTCAATTCATCCACGGCGGTTGTGTCATCGAATTTCTTCACGAGGTTTTCCATTAATATGGCAGGTTCGTTCATGTTTCTTTACTCCATTTTATCGTTGGTGTTGAGTGGTTGTTCTAGAATTTAGTTTCATGTCAACATGTTGTTGAAAGAAAGAGCCAAAACAACCCGTTAGAAGTTCCCTTTCAACTATGCCAAGTTAAAGAAAGAGACATGTCTATCCTTCGGGGACTATGTCCCGCCAAGTGTTGAAAATGTACCCTGTGAAAATCACGTTTGGAGCAACTGACTGAACCGTTGCTTCACACTCAAAGCGTTCGCGCATCTCCCTCAGATCTTTCGTAGTGCGGGTCCAAGCAAAAAACAGGTAAGTGTTAGGGATGTTGCTGAAACCCCAATAGAACATCACGTTAGGGGCGTACTTCTTAAGGAGCATGTCAGCCGCGTTCTTCCCAGCCTCAGGTTTCAATCGAACATGGAAGATAGTTATTATGTCGTTGGAAGCGTCAGGGTACCATTCGATGGAAAGTTCGATTAGGTAATTCTTCATCATCCGTAAAAGCCTCCGCCGAACCGTTTTAGCCGAAACGTCAAGTTCGCCAGCGATCTCCGAGGTAGGTTTACGTGAGTTCTCGCTAAGAGAACGTATGATCTGGCAGTCCAGCTTATAGAGCCTGGTATCAATGTTCTTTAAAGTTGCTAGGGGAAAGCTCAGAGGCGACGACGTTATGCCCACGGTCGGTTCAGGTATTTCAGCTGATTCTTTGATGTAGTTCACAAGAGGTTCAAGTTCGCTTATGTTTCTCAAGTAAGCTCCTATGTACAGGTAGTTTCCGCCGCCGACGGCAAGCCAGTAGATAGACCCGTGTTTTTCCATTTTCGCCTTCAAATCGTGAAGTGAACTGGTCTTGGAGTTGCCGAAAACGAAAATGTGGATTGCGCAAGAAGCGAGCACGCTGGGTCTAGCGGTGAATTTGCGGATGATGCCCTGGTCGATTTGGGATTGGATTCGGTTGTGAACAGCGGTCACCGACAAGTTTAAGGTGTCTGCCAGTTCACGGTAGGAAAGCCTGGAATTTGCCAGCAATAGCAAGCTGAGTATGACGTCTGTTTTGTCCATAATCCACCTAGCTGAGTGATATGATTTGGTGGTTTGAGTTTAAAGATTTTGGGCTGCGTTCAGATAAGAGAAATAATCGCAAGGCTTAAACCTGATTGAGCCTTTAAACACATAAAAATACCTTCATGGAGACACGTAAGTATGCAGCCTCTGCCTAAAGATTACAACTTTGCTGAGATTGAGCGTAAATGGCAAGCGAAATGGGAAGAACTGGGCGTGTACCGCTTCGACTGGAACGACACGAAGCGTCAGCCTTTCACGATTGATACTCCGCCGCCTTACCCGTCGGGAGAGCTACACATGGGCAACGTCCTTAACTGGACGTATTTCGACATGGTGGCGCGTTACAAGCGGATGCGGGGGTTTAATGTGCTTTTTCCTCAGGGCTGGGACTGCCACGGGTTGAGCATCGAGGTGCAAGTGGAGAAGCTGCATAGCCTGCGCAAACGTGAAGTGCCTCCTGACCAGTTCCGCAAATGGTGCGAGGAGCTAGTGGAGAAGTATATTGCGTTGATGAAGGAGGGCATTTTGCGGTTGGGTTGCAGTATTGACTGGACGACGGAGTATCGGACGATGGATTCGGATTACTGGCGCAGGACGCAACTCAGCTTCATCTTGCTGCATCGGAAGGGCTTCATGTATCAAGGCACGCATCCAGTGAACTGGTGTCCCAGGTGCGAAACCGCAATTGCCGACGCCGAAGTGGACTACGACAAACGTGAGGGTACGCTGCATTACATT
>DATEAU010000114.1:0-4377 GCA_035288165.1 Bathyarchaeia archaeon | reverse complement strand
CATCAACTCGGTAATGCTTCTGTAGATTAGCAACGAATTTGGCAAAACGTCGGGGTTGGTGACGAAGCTGAAACCAGTGGTGGTGAACCCTGAAACGCTCTCGAAGATGCCGTTTGTGAACCTTTCGAACACGTTTGCGCTAATAAATGGGTCATAGTAGATGAAAGGCAGAGCACCTATCAAGGGCAGGATGATGAAGCTGGCTAAGAATAAAACGTTGGAGGATTTGAAGTCTAAATCTTTTCTTTCACATAGGGCGTTTAACATAAAACCGCAGCCAAGAAACGTGACGCACGCTATGAATAGTGAAACTACAGCTTGGGTTTCTTCAAAGTACAAGCCAACAGCAATTGGTAGAATCGTCAGCAACCCGGCAATCTGCAGCAGGAATCCGAGATTGGCGTAAATACGGCTGCTCATCTTAGTCTTTACAAACTATTCTTTGATTCAGCTAAAAGCCTTGTGGAATACCTGTCATTACACGTGTACAGTTTCTTTGTTGCAGGTACGATCCGAAAGTGGGATTGAAACGCGCCTCGTGCAGGTACCCCTAACGTTTAAGGGCTAAAGTTTATTTGAACGCTCAACGTCTCTAAACATAAGTGATTTAATTGTCCGTGATAACTGAGCAGCACCCGAGAATAAAACGTGAGAAAAAGACGATTGAAGCAATGGTACGATATTATTGTAAGAAAAAACATGAAACCAAAGGCGACCTTTGCCCAGAATGCACGGACTTCCTAGCGTATGCCATGATGCGCTTGGACAAGTGTCCCTTCCAAGAGAAAAAGAGCACGTGCGGAAAATGCCTAATCCATTGTTACCGCCCAGACATGAAGGAAAAAGTGAAAATAGTCATGCGTTACTCTGGACCGCGAATGATTCTGTATCATCCAGGTTTGGCGTTGCATCATGTGTGGGACGGGCGCAGGAAGCCGCCGACACTGGGCAAAAAGCCTTCTGCTTAAGTAAACTTTGCGTTAGCTTAGAGTTCTGCTTTTGAGAGCAGTTCTCCCGCATTTCTGAGGCATAAGCGGTAGAAAACAATAGTTATTACAACCGCGATTACTCCGCTGACGACGACAGCTACGTAAGGGTCCAGCTCGCCGATTCCTGGAATGAAACTCGACAACACATACGGAAGCAGCGGACTTAGTATTGCCAAACCTGACAGGAAGCAGGCAATCAGGTTGATGAAGCTCCATTCTACGCGTATCATTCTTGGACGGGGCACTTCGTTAAAGTCGGCGCCTTTTATTCCATTCGAAAGCGAAACAGCGCTTAATGCGAAAACTAGGAAAACGGTTTCGAACGACGCAACAATGATGGCTCTCAATGACAGTTGGTAGATCAGCGCGCTTAAGACTCCAGTTATCACGAATATCAGCAGTCCAAAGATGATTATGAAGGAGTACTTGCTTTTTACAAGAGTTTGAGCCGAGAGCGGGGCTGCGTAGATTCGCCAGACCGCTTGACCCTCTTCGCCTATTAAGAGGTTGCCTAATGTCATCGCCATAATCGAAGCGGGAAAAAGAAAAGTCATACCAGCCAAGAACAAGCTAACCTCGTTCGGAGCTTGCCCGTTCGATTGCCCTATTGTCTGCATGATTGGCAACAAGATGATTACGATTGGCGCGATGAATATCGACATCAACTCTCGTCGCCGCGTAAACGCCTTAAGGTCTTTCCTTATCAACGCGGCTTCAACCGTCGAGAAGCCCAATTTGCCGAGGACCCCTGTTTTTGGCGTGTAGGTTCCCCGCGTGACCGTTATGGCTGGCGGTTCGTATAGTCCAAAGCGAGTGTTTAACCAAGTCGCCAGCAAGAATAAGCCCGAGAGGAATAGGAGCGAGAGGCCTAGGAAGGCAAAACCTTGCAGCCACAGTTCGCTGGTTAGGGAGTACAGTGTTAGACCGAGCCACACGAAAGGAACAAACCAAACCGCGCTCTGGGCTGAGGCGACTGTTTGGATGAAGGTTATGGCTCCCGACCCGGAGATTACGTAAAAATAGATTATGTAAAATACTGTGAAGAATAGCATTGAGCCCGCGAATCTGACCCAGACTGCGGCTCTGCCCGATGACTTGTAAACCGCGCCAATGAACCTTACCTGCAGAATCCTGAAAATCTCGGTGGTTGCACTTGCCATAAAAATTGCTCCTAGAAGCGCGATGGAGGTTAACACTGCGGGAAGAACAAGTCCTACGGAGAACGAGAATATGATTATGGCTGGCGCGATGAACAGGACTGACGCGAATGGGAGCCCGAGCATGTTAGCCAAAATCGAACCCAGAGTGTGTTCCTGCCATGTTATTGGTAGCCAGTAAGGCACTTGCGACGTAGCTCTAACGCCGCTTCGCTGTATCTGCCCCAACATCGTGAAAACTAAGCTGTAAATCAACGCGAGAGTTGGCAACGAAAAGAAAAGACTCAACGCGCCCTGCTGGATAAGAGGTCCAATTGTCGGGTCGCCTCGGAACGCGTTGTAGCCCAAGCTCACTAACACGCCGACTGTTACGCCTAAGCCTAATGCAAGCCAGTAAAACCACTCAATAAAGAACTTCTTCTCGCGGAACCTTGTCAGCCTTTGACCTCTGATGAGCCTGCCAGACTTCCTCTCAACGCTAATGAGGTAGGCAACGTTCTTCCAGTTCATTTCAAGAGTTCCTCAACCACAGGTCTTATGTCACCTGTTCCCGTTAGCTTAAGGAAGATCTCTTCCAGCCCTGAATCGGGCAGCATAGCCAGTTGCCTTAGCTCGTTCATGTTGCCTAAGGCGAGCAGCTTCCCTTGGTACATTATACCAATCCTGTCGCACATAGCCTGAGCAATCTCCAATACGTGAGTGCTGAGGATTGCAGTCACGCCTTGCTTTTTCAGTTCCTGCAAAAAATCCTTCACGATACGTGCAGAACGCGGGTCCAAAGCGTTCAATGGTTCGTCCATAATCAACAGCTTCGGCTTGTGCAAGAACGCGGAAATCAACGCTATTTTCTGCTTCATTCCTTCCGAGTAGCTATTAACCATGTCGCCTTCACGACCTTCAAGCTGAAGCGCCTTCAAGTACTCATTTATTCTGCTTCGCTTCTCTGCGGGCTGCATCCCGTACACGTCGCCGATGAAATCCAAGTACTCAATCCCCGTGAGAAACTCGTACAATCGCGGGGACTCGGGAACGTAACCCAAAAGCCTCTTTAGAGCAACGGTATCTTGCAGCACGTTCATTCCCAGAACGGAGACGGCGCCAGAGTCGGGCTGCACCAACCCCAGCAGCATCTTCAGAGTGGTTGACTTGCCTGAACCGTTCGGCCCCAGGAGACCAAAGATTTCCCCCGATTTTATCGACAAATCAACGTGGTCGACGGCTAAAATCTCGTTATACCGTTTTACCACATCTATTAGTTCAACCGCGGAAGTGTAAGTCATGATAGTTCACACATCTTGACAATAGAAACCCATGAGAATTTAAGCCTTAAAAGAGTAAGGTTTTTTCTTGTTTTCGGTTTCTGCTTAACTTGGGCTTCCAAAATTTTCAGTAAAGCAGATTCATCTTTGGATCAGTTCAATAAGCGTTCCGTCGGGGTCTTCCACGAAAGCAATCAGCGGTCCATCGGAGCCAAGTTTGAACGGCTCATCGGTCACGGTTACGCCTTCCCCACGCATGGCGCTTATCGTTTCCTTCATGCTACTAACTTCGAAGGCTAAGTGGTCGAACAGGCGGTTTTCGTAGTCGGCTTGAATGAACTTTTTCTGTTTTCTGTAAAAGGTTAGTTCGATGGTTGCGCCTTTGCCTTCGGGGTCGCGGAGGAAAGCGATTTCCGCTTTGGTCTGCGGTATTTCGCGTCTGCTCACTAGTTTAAGCCCCAAAAAATTAACATAGAACTCGATTGATTTTTCAATGTTACTTGTACGGATGCTGGTATGAACAAACATGGCTTACACTTCCTATCGTTGATTCATTAAATTGCTAGTTATAAAGAAGTTACTATTATGCAGAGCTACTGATTTACGCACCCGTCCTCTTGTGACCTTTATTTCCCGCCGTTAACGCAATTAAGACCAAAATGGACAAGAATAACAGCAAGCTAAGCGAAAAGAACAGCGCCGAGTATTGAAGACTGATTGCGAAGATAAACCCGCTGATTATTGGACCAAGCGTTTGCCCAACATCCATCATCATGGCGAGAAACCCTAGCGAGGTGCCAACCAACTCGCATGGCACCAGTTCGCATATGAGAGGAGACGTTGACGACATAACCGTGGCAAAGCTTATTCCATACCCTATTGAAAGAAGCAGCAAAACCGTCGCCTGCGTTGAAAACGAGAACGCCGACAGTAAAACTATGCTGGCAATTGAGCCTGCAATTATTGGAATGC
>DATEAU010000113.1:0-18918 GCA_035288165.1 Bathyarchaeia archaeon | reverse complement strand
TTCGCTACACGATTCGTTGCTACTCTTTTGAAAGGGTTATCTCTATCGTTGAAACCATTCTGGACCTGCTTTCGCCTTCTCTAGGGGGCATTTCGGCTGTTCCGATAGCGATGTTGGTGACCTTCAATTCTTTTATGAAGCGGTTTCGAGTAATTTCCGCGACGTCAACAGCTGTGGTTATCGCTTGGCCTCTAGCTTTCAGGGTAGCTTCCTTTGTGGTGCCTCCGGAGAAAGCTGTTATGATGGCGAGCACGTAGCTCATGGGTGGTTTGTTTCCAACGAAGATTACATCGGATTGGGTTGTCATTTTTTCTTCACTTCCTTTTTTCATTGGTTGCACAGTTACGTTCCAATGCATCTCTCCTTGCGCACGGAACGTTAGGTCTCTTATTATGCGACCTTCCTAATAAACGCAATTCAACAGAGGGATTCCAGCTTAGTGGAAATAACCACTTTCTACGTGAAACTTAAATCGCCGCCGTAAGAAAGAAGCAGGACAAACGATTAGTCGAATCAATGACATCTTTCCGACAGCGGCAATTGAGGAATTTTCTTAAATAGTCCCTAAGCTAAAGATTGTCTTATGGGATACCGATCACAAAGTGGTTCGCGCAAAAGCGGTCAAAAATTCCAAAAATCACAGCACGAAAAAGCAAAAGCCAAAACCCAAAAGCAACGCGGCAAAAACAAGCTAATGCAAGAAGAAAAGCGCATCGCCACAGCAGAGGAAATCAAAGAGAAAACGCTCAAAAGCTTGAAGAGATTAGGCGAACAAAGGTTTGCCGTTTCACCGTTCAGCCAGTACTTCAACGATTGGCTCATCAACCTGAGAGAAGTCTTGTCTGAATTCGAATCAAACCCAGCCATAAGCGCGGATGAAGCGTTCGTGAAAGAGCGAGAACGAGTAACAGCGAAGATAGAGCGGGAACTCGCCGACATAAAACGGGACGAAGCAGCTTTGAACCTATCAGTCAGAGACCTTGCGGACAAAAACCACCTTCTCGTGGAAATCGACGCCGAATACGCGGCTCAGACCAGAGAAATTGGACCTGAAAGAAACGCGGAGATTCAACGCTTAACCCGAGAGGTTCAAAACCTGGAAGAAGAACTTGCACGAATAAAAGCGATGAAAACAAGCTTTTTCGGCGCATTCACGAAGAAGGCGAAAGCGAAAAAAGAGGCAGAAGCTCTTGGAAAGCTGGAATCCGCAAAATCTGCACTTAAAGCCGCCATTCAAAACTTCAAGGTTAAACAGGAAAAGCTCCATGATGAATACGAGAAGAAAAAGCAAGCCGTAATCGCAGAGGTGCAGAGTTTGGAGAAAGAAGTGGAAAAACTTGAAACAGACGGCTCGCCAGTTCCAAGGCAAGCTGCGAGTGAAGCTATCATCTACGCGGTGAATGCGTTGCTTGAGAGAACACCCGCGTCATCTAGCGAAACGGCTTCGTGATCGTGCAAATCTGCTTTTTCATGGCTCTCCAGCGTTTTGGGCAGAGAACAAGATGTATTAATATGCTCCCTTGCACTTTTATTAAAAACTGTTAATGGCTAATGGTGACTAATCCTGTCCAGTGAGAAAGGAAAAGAGCCTTCGTTGGCGTTCGGCGGGCAAGCTCTCATCGAAGGCGTGATGATACGCTCCCGTTCACACATGGTCATGTGCGTCAGGAAGCCGAACAAAGAAATTTTAACGAACATTGAAAAAGTAGAATCTATAACCAAGAAGTACCGGGCTTTGGGGGTTCCATTCGTGAGAGGCATTGTCGCGCTGCCAGAAACGCTCTACCTAGGTTTCAAGGGACTCTTTTTCTCAGCCAACGCTGCAATCGAAGAAGAGGAAGGCGAAAGCGTAAAATTCGGATATAAAGAGTTCGGGGCAGCTGTAGCGTTGGCTTTGGGAATCGCTGCGCTCTTCTTCGTTGTCCCGTTCCTGCTGACTTCATGGCTGAACCTCACGGGAATTGTTTTCAACATCGTAGAAGCTGCTATAAGGCTGACGCTGTTTGTGGCTTACTTGGCGGCTGTGTCTTCGTGGGGAGAGTTCGCGAGAGTGCTTCAATACCATGGTGCTGAGCATAAGGCGATTAATGCTCTGGAGGCTGGTGTCCCGCTAGACGTTGCAAACGTGAAGCAATATTCTCGATTGCATCCCCGATGCGGTACGTCCTTCATCTTCATCATCGTTATCGTAAGCATCGTGCTGTTCTCGCTCATGCCCAACTACGGCTTCGCTTGGCGGCTCGCCTACCGGGTGCTCTTGATTCCTGTTATCGCGGGCATATCCTACGAGCTTCTGAGGCTAAGCGGCAAATACAGGGATTCGCCTGTCACAAAGGTTCTGACTGCTCCTGGATTGCTGTTTCAGCGGTTGACGACGAAGGAGCCTAGCGATGACATGCTTGAGGTCTCGATTAAGGCGGTGCAGGAAGCTCACAGGTTGACGTTTTCGCCTGAAGAGGCTGGCGTTTCTTCGTCTTGACGAAGTAACCGGTTGCTTTTGTTTTTTTTTCCGCAATTCTTATAAGTAGTTTCGTAGTTTCATATTTACATGAAATCTATGAATAGTATGAAAGGTGTGTCGTAATGGGTGAAGAAGAGAAACGTGGACATGTATATGGAACCGTGAAAGTAGGCGACCGAGGACAAGTAGTCATCCCATCACTAGCAAGAAAAGACTTGGACATCAAACCAGGCGATGTGCTACTCGTCATGACAGGCAAATACAGACGTGGACTATCAATGGTCAAAGCCGATGCTGTCCGAGAATTCGCAAATAAACTTCTGACAGGCTTAGAGGAAACGGATGAAGACAAGTAAAATCGCAGAGACGAATAAACTTTGTTTAGGCAACGTGAAGAAATCAAAAGAATGCTCGAAGAAACAATCCAGAAACTCCGCCAAAATGGCGCGTTGACCCCGGAAACAGCCAAGACCGCCGAAGAGCTTGGCTTGCCGCCACGCTTCCAAGAAGCTATGAAGAGACGCTTGGGGCAATCGGGAATTTTCGTTGAAGTCAACGGCAAATATTACCTATCTGAGGAGCGGTTGAAGCAGGTCGAGGAGATGCGCCGTCAAGGCGGCGGAAACCCGCATCCGAGAGGGGGAATGAGGAACCTCAGGATTGCTAGACTGCTTACCGCCGTTCTTATCGTGGCCCTTTTGCTGATTAACGTGTTTGTTCAAAGCTGGGAATTGAGAATATTAACAATCGTTATCGTCGTGGCGTGGGTAGCATTAACCCTCATGCAGATTTACCAATTATCGAAAGCGCGGAGAAGATTTTCGCCAACTCAATAATTAAGCTGACGAAGCTAAAGGTTAATCAGAGCCTCTCAACAATCTGAGAACGTGATTGATGATGACCGCAAAAACCAAGCCCTACGTAATTTCTTGCAGTGTCCTAAGTAACGAACTCAAAGAACTAGTAAAAACTGGAGCACTCGATGTTGACTTGTCATTCTACAGCATGGAACTCCACAGCGACTACGGCTTGTTGGAGAAGAATTTGAGGAAGAAAATCGAAGAAAGCCGTGCTCAGGCAAAAAGACCTGTTGTTGTGGTTACTGGTGATTACTGTTTGGGTTCAGAAGACGAAGCGAAGAAGCTGATGGACGAATATGGTATCGTCAAGGTTGACGCGTTGAACTGTATTGATTGCCTGTTCGGCGGAAAGGGACAATTTAGCGCTGCTGACCCAGAGGGGACACGAATTTTCTTGAGTCCAGGCTGGATACGATACTTTAACCATAAACTGAAGAAGATGGAAGGCTCGGAGGATGAAGAAACTTTTAGGAATATGTTTACTGGGCTCAAAGGCATTGTGCTTTTAGACACGTTTGGAGACATGGAGGATTACAAGAAAGAAATTGAGGAAATTTGCAGTTTTACGCGCCTGCCAATCTTGGAGACGA
Organism: Bathyarchaeia archaeon; assembly: GCA_035288165.1. Taxonomy (GTDB): domain Archaea; phylum Thermoproteota; class Bathyarchaeia; order Bathyarchaeales; family Bathycorpusculaceae; genus UBA11855. The sequence continues at coordinate 15,007 of DATEAU010000113.1, read as the reverse complement.
GGAAGATTGGGCTTGCCAATCTTCGGGAAGTGGTTCTTGAGTCTGTGAAGAAGCAATAGCACGAACTCTAGGATGAGTTATCTTTTGTCGAGTGTTGCGTTTTTGTTTTTCCATTCTTCCTGCAGTTTCACAGCGAGATTACCATCTTCCAGAATCAACGCCCCGTGGTAGCCGCAGTTTCTGCACTGCCACAATGACCAGAACTGAGGCATGCCTTGCGCCCAGAAAACATCGGTTGAGCCGCATTTCGGGCAAAACTTTACTCTGCGAGCTGGTTTCTTTGGCTTACCAGATTTGTCGGAGCCCATGTTATCTTTTGCCTTTTTTCCCCACCAATCGTTTAAGCAGTCTTTTTTTGGGAAGTTTTGGTTTTTTCACACGTGGAGCATCCACAACCATATCTTTTCACCCGCTTGTATTATGGGGTTTTCCACTTTTAAGTTAATTGGCTTCGGCAGAATCCGAAAAAAAGTTAGGTTTTTGTTTTAATCAGATTGCTTCGCCATTCTGCAAAGTTGCCAGAGTACATGCCCCAAGTTCTTAGTTTCGGAGATATCGCCCTAATTAATGCTGGGCATGTTATCAACACGATTGGTAAGTTAAGCGCGAACGTTGGCACCAGAATGGTTTGTGCTTGGGTCGCAGTGAATAGCGGAGGTAGAATTGTGTATTGCCAAAGAATGTAGCTTGTCCCCACAAAGAGGCTCAAAGTGTACACACCTAGAAGAGCAAGCAGGCTCGTTTTCTTTCCGTTCTCAGCGGCTTTTTTGGGAATGAGGGTCCAATTTATGAGGTATATTATTAGTGCTACAACTGATTCGAAGATGCCGAGAAAACCTAACCCTTCTACAAAAGCGCCGCCCATAAACCCTCCAATCATGGCTCCTGCTAGTCCGCTCCATCCGAACCACATAGGAAAAACACCTAGCAGGATAATTGGTAGGTATAGGAGCGTGAAATTTGGCAACGTTATCGAGTATGATAGGAAAAAGAATACGGTGTAGAGGGCTGCTGTCATGGCGATTATTGAGACTTGTACGGTTTTGCTTGGGTTTCTGAGGGTCATGTTTGGCTTTCACTTTTCGGTTTCTGACTTGCTTTTCTTCTGAAAGGTTGGGATTTAATAAAAGACTTTTCGTGCGTATTACAAACGTAGTGTGGCCGCTGCTAAACTGCGTAACAAAACCGAAACTGCCTCGAATCCTTATTCAGCCAAGCCTGAATCTACTTTTTCTCGTTTCTCCGCTGCGCCAGCATCTCTCTTGCCAAGGGCTTTCCTTTCTCAGAATAAATCAAGTCCACCATTCTGTTCCAGTCAAAGTCGGGTTTTGAATCGTAACCAGGAAACTCTTCTGGCGAGAACATGACTATTTTGTCGGAGTCGTACAGTATCCTGAACGGCTCTGAAGGGTTGTCTGGGTGGTCATGGTGGGTCCCCACGATCGCCGTGACCTGCTGGATGAATGCTTCGTCGCAGTCCATCTGCTCCAGCACTGAAGCCGCGATTCCTGGTCCTTTCTCGTATTGGTCTTTGATGCTTGCTCCGCCTATGTCGTGGAGGATTATGCTGGCTACTGTTAGGTTTTCTATTTCGGGAGGGATGGAAAAGTTCTTTCGAGCTATTGCGAGGACTCGGTTTGTATGCCCCGCGCCCAAATCGTTCTTTTCTAAGTATGGTTTGGCGAGTGCAAATAACTTTTCGTAATCCATTTCGGTAACCCACGCCTGAAGAAACTAATGTGTATTAGGCGGGTTTAAACTCTGCCCCGAACAGGTTAAGGAATTTATTCGCGAATGCGCTCTGTTCGTGTGAAGGCTGCGTCCAAAGTGGTTTGGAATTTCACTCGTGAAAACCCTTGCAAAACCTGCTACGGATGGGACCTATCAATCGCTTTAACCTGCAGGCACTAAAAACACGTCTGCCCGGGATATGGAAGAAAACAGTGCCTGATGCATTGGCAAGTTTCCACTCCATATTGCCGCTTTAAATAAGGGGGTATAGGATTCTGTCAATTCTCCGAGAGACAAAATTCTCTGTCAAAAATCGAGACATGGCAATTTCTAAAGCAAAATTTTTCCATCTTTTTGGAGTTACTACGAGGATTCATGCAAAGCGGGCATGTAGTTTTTTCATAGAGTAAGAGACAACAGTAGAATCAGGTTAGCCTTTGCCACAACTAAAACGGACTCTTGCAGAAAATTACGACATAATCTCATGGGTAATCCGAATCCTCATTGGAGGTGCAGCTAACATAATGTTGGTAAATGCACTAATCGCTTATATTCCAACTACATTAGTGATAATACCAGCTACCCCTACTCAACAACAAACGGTCATAACCACGGCATTCCCACAGATAATAGCTTTCTTGGCTATTATTGCACCAAGTCCTATAGCAATATCTTTAGCGTTGTCGAAAACTCGACCAAAATTGCGTATAGTTCCACCATTTTACATAACCCTAGTTAGCGCAATCTGGCTCTATATATCGTGGTTCAACACTTTTGATTTAGCAACCGCCTTTTTTACTGTTTACGGTGGTGCAGGTCTAGCAGCTTGTGGTTACGTAGAAGACAAATTAATAACATCAATACTTGGAGTCGCCGCTGAAAGGGAAAGCATATACTACGAACAATTAACAGTTTTTGCGGATATTAACGATGTAAAAAACCGTTTATCAATCCCTGAAATAAAAACTTCCCTCTCATTAAGAGACAGGATTGACGGTGACTCGGAACATGGTTACACATTTAAAACAAGAAGGAATGCTGATTTCGTAAACAAAATAACATTAACCAAAAGTAACGTTTACCCTGAAACCACAGTTATGAAAATCGTTTACTACGAAGAGGGAAGGTATAACCTACGTGTTTCTTTGAGATTCTTAGAAGAGGCAAAAAAGCATCAGCATACATCAAAGATGTTTTATGTAATCGTAACCCCTGTGTTGGTTTTGAAATCGTAGTACCATTCACAAATAGTGTAACTGTGCAAGAACCAATAGTTGACGCAGTAATTGATGACATGCGTGGATATTATGTTAGGTCTAAGAGATTGTCTAATGTTGAAAAGTTCAAGATAGCTGCGTTTGTTATTATCTCAATAGTGACAGTATATCTTTTCGTCAATGAACAACCCCTTTATGGTGGGTTATCCGTTGTGATTGAAGTTCTAATCGCTATTTCAGAACTACCAGACATAGTACGAAGGCAATCTTAAGCTAGCTTTAGGTGATTGTACCGTCGCAATGTGGGTATAAACCGTAAAGATAGAGCATTTTTATTGTTGCTTTTTACTGGCATTCTGAATCAGAGTTTTCCACTTATTCTGTCCTTCTATCCATATCCCACATGCCTCACTTGGAGTTTTTCCATCTAACGCTTCGTGTGGTCTAAAGTAATTATGGAACAACTGATAACCAGAGAGTATTGCGGTATCTTTAGTCTTTAAGCCACGCATAGTTCTCTCTCGGTCACGAATCTCACCATTCATTCTTTCCATCTTATTGTTGTTGTGAACTTTTCTATCAAAACCTATTTTGCGTATGTGATTAGCGTCTGGAAACTCTCGCAATGCCGTAACCGAATAGGTCGGTAATCCATCTGTGATTAACTCTTTAGGTTGCCTTTTCATTAACCGTTTAGCCTCAATAAACAATTTTCTTGCGTCATGCTTGTCTTTGGTCTCTGCTACTTCTTGAGCAATCCAAAAGCGTGTTTCATCATCTATCATTGAGAACAGATACTTCATGTTTCCCTTCACTTTTAGGTAGATTTCATCTGCTCTCCATGTGTTCCCAACATTGGGCACAATCCTCTCGGTGTAGTCTTGCATTAGTTTGGTGTATTTGCGTATCCAGTTTAGGATGGTTCGATAAGAGACTCAACACCTAACAGCTTAAGCGAATCCATAGTGTTTCTCAATGATTCTCCGCTAAAGTACAACTGCATCGCTGAGGTTATCGCCTGAGGATTGTACTTCATCCGTTCAAATCCTAAGTTTATGCTGAAGGTCTTATGGCAATCATCACAAACGAAACGCTGAATATCTCCAGCTTTGTTATCACGAACACCAAACTTCTTTATGCTGGATGATTGGCAGAAAACACAGTTGGAAACTGTCACTTGCTCAGTTATCACATTCTTGAGAACTTGCTCTCTCAAGTCAATGCTGAACTCAACAGCGAAAGCATGTTTGCATTTAATCCCTCTGAACCTGTGGTCTGGGCAATCGCATACCCATTCATTCTTGATTAATGAAACGTAATAAATGCCCTTTTTGCTTTGAGAACGAACTTCATAGTTAGATTCATCGAGCCTTCGCACTTGGCTTTTCTTGTTGTTTACTATCTCTAAGCCTCTTTCTTCACGACGTTTTTCCAACTCTTTCAGGCTCCTTCAGACCATTGGTCGATATGCCTATTGTAGCTCGGTTTTTCTCTCCTGTGGGGTCTGCTTCTTAGATTACGATAACAACTTCTGAAAGAAGAAAAAATTGGCGCCGCTAGAAAAATCACTATTTTTTCTTCTTCCACTTAATTGTCTTTGGAAAAGAAGAGTGCAAGATCAAATAAGGAGGTAGAATGTAGAAAAAAGAATTGAGACTGTGTGAAAATTCACCCTAGCTGTTATTTCTAGCTCAACCAGACAATCGGTAAACTTGTAGCTAGTAACAACCAATGAAACTACGAACCAACAAGCCACAATAACAGGCGATAACTAATGAGCGAACACATACAAAGCTTAAAACAGAGACCAAACAGCAACTCTACCCGTGCCTCGAGAATCTACATAAGAAAGGTATGGTTTACGCCACGCTAGAGCACTCGGCGCTTTTTTACGCTTTGCCGTTCGAGAAGGTCCTCGACATGTTTGTAGACTTGAAAATCGATGAGGCTGAAGAAGTGCAGGGCACAAGGCAGAGATTCTCTCCAGCTGGCAATCCATGGAAACAGAAGACATCACCTGACAATCGCGGAATAGACAAGAACTGGTTTTAGGGAAAGAGCTTAAGTCCAAGAGCTTTCAGAGAACTGAAATGCTTCGTGTTGAAGCAGTAAAGTTTCGCTTCGTTATTCACGGCTATCGCAGCAATCATCGCATCCATCCTACTTATAGGACTTCCTTTTCGTTCCGCTTCAAGCTCAACCTCGCTGGAAAGCAAAGCATCCCTCCGTGTAAAATCCAAAACAGGCAATGAGATAACGTCTTCAGCTGGTTTTCTGCGTTTACGCAAACCATACAAAACTTCATGCAACGTTACCGAAGTGACGAACATTTTTTCGCCACTTTTAAGGATCAGCTCCAAAGCCTTATCACCCTTTTCTGACTTCCTATCCACTATCTCAATTAAAACATCTGAATCAACTATAATCATATTCGTCGCTCAGCTCTTTTAGAACGCAGTTCCGCAAGCATCTCCTCCTTCTCGCCATCGGCAAACTCCACCGACCCCCTAAGTCTTTTCAACGTTTCCATCGGATCCCTACACTCAGTAAGTCTCTCGAAAAGCTCGCTAAAACTCTCATCCTTTCGCTTAACCGATAATAACTTTCGGTATATTTCGTCCCTGATTGTAATGGTCTTAACCAAACTATCACACTTAAACATGTGTTTAAACATACATTTAACCACTATGCAAAACTAGCTTACCAGAGAAACGATAAGAAGCGAATTTACGCTACCAGAGCTTCCAGGGCAACGCGTCCATATACTCGTTCAATGACCGAATCGACGTTCCATTCTGATCTCTCTGCTGTAAAACCTTCACGAGCGCCGAAGCCAACTCCAAATTCGTGATTACGGGCACGTTGAACTCCACCGACAGTCGACGAATAACGTAGCCATCTGTCAGCACGTCCGAGTAAGTGCGGTCCTTGTTAGCCGATGGCACGTTAATGACCAAGTCAATCTTTTGGTCTCTGATGTAATCCAGAATGTTCGGACCCTCGCTTGTCTCCTTAACCTTGTGCAAAACTGTGACGTTATTTATTCCTTCCTCCAGCAACGCCTTAGCCGTGTGTTCAGTTGCGTAAATCTGGAAACCCATCTCCTCAAAAGCCTTCGCCAACGGCACCACCCGCCGCTTCGCTTCTTCACCCCCCAACGTGATAAGCACCGCTCCACCCTTCGGCGGAATGCGGAACTCGGCGGACTGCAATGCCTTACTGAACGCGTCAGCAAAATTCTCCCCCAAACACGCCACTTCACCAGTGCTCAGCATCTCTACACCTAACACTGGGTCGGCGCCGCTTAGGCGCATGAAGCTGAACTGAGGAACCTTAACTCCAACGTGAGGCGTAGGCGGCAAACCACATGTTTTGAGTTCGCTGAATTTCTTGCCCAGCATCGCCAACGTTGCCAATTCAATCAGGTTAATTCCGCGCGTTTTGCTGACGAAAGGCATCGAACGTGAAGCCCGCAGGTTACACTCGATAACGTAGACTGACCCCTCCTTCACTAGGTACTGAATATTGTACGGTCCTTTGATGTTCAGGGCTTTCACGATCTTCTGCGTGGCGTCCTGAACCTTAGCTTGCACTTCACACGAAAGCGTATGCGGGGGAATACTCATCGTCGCATCACCACTGTGCACACCCGCATTCTCCACATGCTCCATTATCGAGCCGATGAGGCAGGTTTCGCCGTCGTAAACCCCGTCCACCTCTACCTCCTTGGATTTCTCAAAAAACTTCGAAATCACCACAGGCTGGTCACGGGAAACCTTTGCCGCCATGTTGAGGAAGTTTCCCAGCGCTAATTCGTTGTACGCCACACGCATGGCTGAGCCTGACAACACGTAGCTTGGGCGGACGATGACTGGGTACCCGATCCTCCCTGCGAAGACTTTCGCATCGCTGATCGACGTTAGCTTGCTCCAGCTCGGCTGCGGAATGCCGAGATTGTCAAGGAGCGCGCTGAACTTGGAACGGTCCTCAGCAACGTCGATGTCCTTCGCGGATGTGCCTAGTAGTTTCACGCCAGAATTCGCTAGCTTCAACGCCAAATTATTTGGAATCTGCCCGCCCACGCTGGTTATGACACCTGTGGGATTCTCTTTCTCGTAAATGTCCAGAATTCTTTCAAGCGACAGCTCTTCGAAGTAAAGCTTATCCGAAACGTCATAATCCGTCGAAACAGTCTCGGGGTTATAGTTGACCATAATCGCTTCTTGAATGCCGTTTTTCTTCAAAGCCCAAATGGTGTTGACGCCGCACCAGTCGAACTCCACGCTTGAACCTATCCTGAAGACGCCCGCGCCCAAAACCATAACCTTACTCTTGTCGCTAGCGAACTCGATGTCGTCCTCGTCTCCGCCATACGTGAGGTATAAGTAGTTTGTTTTGGCGGGCCACTCAGCGGCTAACGTGTCAATCTGCTTCACCACTGGAATAATGCCCGCGCCTTTTCTGAATGCTCTTATCGATGACTCAGTTGTGCCTTGGCAAATAGCTATTTGCACGTCTGAGAAACCGAGCCGTTTCGCTTCCCTCACAACGTCAGCAGCATCGGCATCATCAAGTTTCAGGCTGCGGAGCTGCTTTTCCATGTCAATTACGTTCTGGATTTTGTGGAGGAAGAACGGGTCTACTCCGCTTAAGCGGTAGATTTCCTCGATTGAAATGCCCATCTTCAACGCTTCAACAATCTTGAACAATCGCTCATCGGTGGGGTTTGCCAGCGCGTCTTTTATTTTTTCTTCCGTCCCAGCTTCTTCTTCATCTTCGTTGCATACTAAGCCAAGTTTGCCAATGTCGAGCATCCGAACGGCTTTCTGCAGTGCCTCTTCCAAGCTGCGCCCGATGGACATAACTTCGCCGACCGAACGCATCTGCGGTCCAATGTGGCGGTCTGCGTTTCTGAACTTCTGCAGGTCCCACCGCGGAATCTTCACCGTTACGTAATCTAAGGCTGGTTCGAAGCAGGCTGTGGTGGCTTCAGTGACCTTGTTAATCAACTCGGGAAGAAGGTAGCCGATGGACAATTTCGTGGCTATGTATGCTAACGGATAGCCTGTTACCTTGCTTGCCAGTGCGGAGCTTCGTGACATGCGCGAGTTGACTTCTATCACGCGGTACTCTTCGGATTTCTGATTCAGCGCCCACTGTATGTTACATTCGCCGACGATCCCCAAACTGCGTATCGCGTTTATTGACGTTGAACGGATAAGGTGGTATTCGCGGTTTGTCAACGTCTGCGAAGGCGCCACCACAATCGAGTCCCCCGTGTGAACGCCCATGGGGTCAAAGTTTTCCATATTGCAGACGGTTAAGCAGTTATCCGCGAAGTCGCGAACGACTTCGTATTCAACTTCTTTCCAGTGCCCCACGTACTCCTCCACGAGGACCTGGCTTATTCTGCTTTGCGCCAACGCACGGGTAACTATGTCTCGGAGCTCCCACGGTTCGTGGGCTACGCCTGAACCCTTGCCACCCAACGTGTACGCCACACGAACTATGACTGGGTAGCCGATTTCTTCTGCGACTTCCATTGCGTCGCGGACGGTGGTGGCGGATTTGCTTCTCAATGGATGCGCGTCGGCTTTTATCATGGCTTGTTTGAAGAGTTCACGGTTTCCTGTGGTTTCTATCGCTTCAACAGGGGTGCCTAGCACTTTGACGCCGTATTTTTCGAAGATGCCTTTCTGTGCGAGTTCAATCCCGCAGTTTAATGCTGTTTGTCCGCCGAAGCCGAGCATGATTCCGTGGGGTTTCTCTTTTTGAATGACTTTCTCCACGAATTCGGGGGTGACGGGTAGGAGATAGACTTTTCCCGACAGGCGCGGGTCAGTTTGAATGGTGGCAATGTTAGGGTTTATCAGAACGGTCTCGATGCCTTCTTCGCGTAGGGCTTTGAGGCATTGGCTTCCCGAATAGTCGAATTCGGCTGCTTCGCCTATTTTGATGGCGCCGCTTCCGAGCACGAGAACTTTCTTGATCCAGTCAAACTTCGGCAATGCTTATGCAGCCTCCATCATCCTTGAGAACTCGTCGAACAGAAATCCCGTGTCGTAAGGTCCTGGCGAAGCTTCGGGATGCCACTGCACCGCGAATACGGGTTTAGTTTTATGTTTTATGCCTTCGACGCTTTTGTCGTTGGCGTTCACGAACCAACATTCCAAGGGCGATTTTTCGAGACAGTTCATATCCACAGCGTAGCCGTGGTTCTGCGTGGTGATGTAGCAACGATTGGTTTTAAGGTCGAGGGCGGGCTGGTTTTGGCTGCGATGCCCGAACTTCATTTTGTAGGTTTCTCCGCCCATCGCCAGCATCAGTATTTGGTTGCCCAGGCAAATGCCCATGACGGGAACTTTCTCAACCAGCTCTTTCGTGCATTGTATGGCGTCGACGCATTTTTTCGGGTCGCCTGGACCGTTGCTGACGACGACTCCGCTTGGCTTATACTCGAGGATTTCCCTGGCTGAGAAATCGTAAGGAACTCTGAATACGTTGATTCCGCGTTTGAGAAAGTTGCGTATGATGCTGTTCTTTACTCCCGTGTCGATTAAGGCGATCGTGTTTTTGCCTTGGACGTTGTAGTGGACGGGTTCTTTTACCGAGATTTCTTTGACGAGGTCTGTGAGGTTCGGGTCTGGAATGTTCGCGGATTCATTCAGAAGTGCGTCAAGACTGGGTTTTTCGTCTGATTCGTAAACTCTTATTATTCCCAGCATTACGCCATGGGTTCGCAGTTTTTTCGTGAGGCGTCTGGTATCGATGCCGTAGATTCCTGGTATGCCCTCGTCCGTGAGCCATTGGTCAAGTGTTCTGGTTTGTGCCCAATGGAATGGATCCTTACAGAGTTCGTGAATGACCAAGCCCCGTACTTGGATGCAGTCTGACTCGAAGTAAAGTGGTAGCCCCAAATCAAGAGTTGCTGGTGGAACGCCATAGTTTCCCACGAGCGGGTAAGTTATGGTTAGAATTTGTCCCTTGTATGATGGGTCGGTGAGGGCTTCGGGATATCCGACCATGCCTGTTGAGAAGACAACTTCGCCTGTTGTTTTCCCTGTTGCGCCAAAACCTTGACCGGTGAATACTGTCCCATCTTCTAAGACTAGAATCGCTTTCTTGTTCTTGCTGGAGTTAAGTTCTGGGACCAAAGCCCTATTCTACCTACCGCTTTGAATTCTTAAGCTTTCCGTTTTGCTCGGAATCAGCTTTTGATGTGGATTTCGTGGTTGAGTCCAGTTTTTTCTTAGCCTCTTCAAGTGCTTGTTCAAGCCTGTTTATATTCGATTGCGCTTCAGCGAGGCTTTTTTTCCGTGCGACCAACGCCTTCTTAACAATCGTTGGTGCCGGTCCGCCAGTGACGTTGTAGCTTTCGACGATTTTTTTCGGGTCAACGGACTCATCAATGTCGCCTGCGTTAACCGCAAGAAAGATGCCTACGGTGCCCTTTGCCACTTTTGCCAGTAGCGTTGGCGTTGCATTCTTGAACGTTTGCTTGGATTCTATCAGCGTTTTGACCAGCGCGCCGACTATCGTGTGGGCCGACCGGAACGGGATATTGTATTTTCGGACAAGCATGTTAGCTAACTCCGTGGCGGCGACCAAGCTCTTCAAGCCTTTCTCTGAAACGTCTGACTGCACCTTCAGTTCTGGAACAAGGATGGCGAGCATCTTCAAAGAGCTGTTGACGCTTTCCACGGCTTCCCATAGCTTGGGTGTTACTTCTTGAAAGTCAAGGTTGTACGTGGAGGGCATGCCTTTCATGGCGGCTGCGGCTGCAACAAAGTCGCCGAGGACGTGGCTGGCTCTGGCGCGGATGACTTCTGGGACTTCAGGGTTCTTCTTCTGCGGCATCATGCTGCTCGTGGATGTGAAGTCGTCGGGAAGCTCCACTACGCCGAAGTCTGGTGAACTCCACACAATTAAATCCTCGGCGAGTTGGCTCAGGTTGACCGCTGTGAGGGTGAGGGCGGCGATGGTTTCGAGGATGAAGTCTCGGCTGCCAACCGCGTCGATCGAGTTCTCCACCAAGCCGTCGAAGCCTAAGAGTTCAGCGACGCGTTTACGATTTATCGGAAAACTTGTCGTTGCTAAGGCCCCAGCGCCCATCGGGCAGAAGTTCACTCTCACGTAAGCGCCCTGCAGTCTTTGCAGGTCACGTTTCAAAGCGTCGAAGCGTGAAAGCAGGTAATGCGCGAAAGTCACTGGCTGTGCGGGTTGCAGGTGAGTGTACTCCAGAATGACGGTTTCAACGTGTTTCTCCGCCGTATCGGCAAGGCTTTCCTGCATTTGCATCACCGAGAGCATAAGGTCGATGAGTTTCTTGCGGAGTTCCATGCGGATTGCAGTTGTTACCTGGTCATTTCGGCTTTTAGCGATGTGCAGGTTCCCGCCAACTTCAGGCCCTACGTATTTGAGGACTGCTTCTTCGACTGCCATGTGAACGTCTTCGGAGGAAGCGTCCATCTTCAAATCCAATTTTGTGTTTAACGCTTGGAGAAGCTTTGCTGCATTCTGCTGCTTGATTATTTTCTGTTCCATGAGCATTATGACGTGTGCTTTGTTGATGTCGATGACTGCGTCTGCGAGTCTCGCGTCGTCCTTAATTGACGATGTGAATTCGGCTACGTCGTTTCTTTTTGACGACAGCCGTCCTCCGCGCAGTGTCTTCGACATTTCACACTTCTCCAATCTGGATTATTTTTGTTTCTTGGCTTTCCGCTTCAGGATGTTGTACATTCTCGTTTGCAAGCCCCAAAGCTCGATGAATCCTTTCGAATAGGCTTGGTTGAAGCCAGTCTTGATGTTGTAATTTACTAGGTTCTGGTCGTAGAGCGACATTGGCGAGGAGCGTCCGACGATTTGCATTCCGCCCTTGAACAGTTTAACGCGCACTTCGCCCGTGACGTTTTCCTGCGACTTGTTAATGAAGGCTTCAAGGTCTTCCCGCAACGGATCCACCCACAAGCCAGCGTAAGCCATGAAAGTCCACTGCTGGTCAATCTGCTGCTTGAAGAGGACTTCGTGGCGTGTGAGAACCATCTTTTCCAGGTCTTTGTGGGCTTCGAGTATGACGGTGGCGGCTGGGCATTCGTAGTTCTCACGAGATTTTAAACCTACGAGGCGGTCTTCGATGTGGTCTATGCGTCCGACGCCGTGTTTCCCCGCCGTCTTGTTCAACAGCTCAATAAGCGTTAATGGGTCGAGTTTCTTTCCGTTTAATGCAATTGGCACGCCAGCCTCGAAAGTGATTGTTACGTATTCAGGCTTGTCTGGGGCTTTCTCGGGCGAAGCCGTCCATTCGAACGCGTCTTCGGGCGGCTCTTTGCTGGCGTCTTCGAGAATTCCGCACTCGATGCTTCTGCCCCAGATGCTCTGGTCAATGCTGTACTTCTTGGCCGACGTAGTAACTGGGATGCCGTTCGCTTTCGCGTAAGCGATTTCTTCGTCTCGGGTCATGTTCCACTCGCGGACTGGCGCGATGATTTTCAGCTCAGGTGCCAAAGCGCCAACTGTAACGTCGAAGCGGACTTGGTCGTTGCCCCTGCCCGTGCAGCCGTGAGCGAAGCCCGTGGCGCCCTCTTTCTCCGCGATTTCCACCATTTTTGCCACGATGAGCGGTCGGGAGAGGCTTGTGCTGATTGGGTATTTACCTTCGTAGAGCGCATTTGCCTTAATCGCGGGGAAAACATAGTCCTTCGCAAATTCCTCTCTCGCGTCGATAGAGTAATGTTTGAAAACGTTGAGTTTCTTGGCTTTCGCCTCGATTTCCTTCAGGTCCTCTTGCTGCCCGACATCGACGGTTATGGTTATGACTTGTGCGTTGTATTTTTCTTGGAGCCACTTGATGAGAACGGATGTATCCAGTCCGCCTGAGTAGGCGAGTACGATTTTCTCTTTTATTGTATTGCTCCCCCGTTTTTTGAAATTTATTTTTCCCGTAAACTTGCGGGCGGTATTCTTAAACTTTGTGACTTTTTTGTGACATGATAAGCCTTAAATGTCCCAATTGATACATTGTTGCACTATGACAATAGCTCAGAACGTGAGAAGTTACCTACGGAACAAACCATACCTACTTGAAGCCCTGGAGAAGGGCATAGTAAACCTCAGCGAACTATCCCGACAAATCCAACAGGAACTCAAAACTGGCAACACTAGCGCCGTCAAAGCCGCCCTAAGACGCTTCGCCGAAGAAGCCCAGAAGCATAAGCAGAAACGTGAAGAAAAAGTCCTTCAAGTTCTCAAACGAAGTGGGATGGCAGTTTACGACAGAAAATCTGTCGTGATAACCACCAAGGAAATAGATGCCAAAAATGCGTTGAAAGTGGATTTGTTGGACAAGCACGTTTACCTTCTGGACCGAAGCGATTTACCCGAAAGAATCAGCACCTTAGACAAGCATGAAGACTGCACCATGATTGTAGTCCACTCGCCAGAAGAATTAGAGGTCACACCAGGAGTTGTTGCGTTTCTGGCGACGTTGCTAGCGGAGCAGAACGTGAACATCATAGAATTCATCAGTTGCTGGACCGAAACTATCATGGTTGTGGAGAAGAAGGACAGTCTGAAAGCGTACGAAGTACTATCAAACATGGTAAGCTAAAAGGACAGCTCTAACTTAGAGGCACCACAATATTAATAATAATTACACTCGGATAGTCTCTTCAGATTCAAGGGATAATTCATGTCGCTGAGCCAAGTAACCGTAATCGCGCCTGCCACAACCGCTAATCTAGGTCCAGGCTTCGACGTTTTCGGCTTAGCGCTAAAACAGCCTCACGACAAAGTCACGTTAACCGTGATTCCCAAAAAAGTAAAAATACAAGTTACTGGGGCAACAGCAGAAAACATTCCCGCCTTGCCCAAAAAAAACACGGCAAACACAGTCGCAAACCACATCATAAAAGACTTCAACCTGAAAACAGGCATCCAAATAAAAATCGACAGAGGCATCGAGCCCGGCGTAGGCTTGGGCAGCAGCGCCGCCTCAGCAGCAGCCATAGCTTACGGCTTAAGCCACCTCTTCAACCTGCATTTGGATAACAAGGAGTTGGCACGCTTAGCAGCCAAAGGCGAAGTAGCATCCGCAGGCTACCCGCACGCGGACAACGTTTCAGCAGCCATCTACGGAGACTTCGTCATCGTTCGCTCATACAACCCACTGGAAATCGTCAACTTCAAAGCCCCGCCAGACATGGAAGTTTGCGTGGCTTACCCTCACATGGCAACGCCCGTCCACAAGACTGAAAAAGCCCGCTCCCTAGTCCCCAAACAAGTCCCCATCGACAAGGTGGTCCACAACCTCGGAAGCGCAGCCGCCATTGCTAGCGGTTTCGCCAGAAGCGACATAGACCTCATAGGCGAATCAATGTCCGACGCAATCGTGGAGCCCGAAAGAGCCAAGCTGATTCCAAGCTACCAGAAAGTTAAGGGTGACGCGTTGAAAGCTGGCGCATGCGGAGTCGCTATAAGCGGCGCTGGACCCGCCATGATCGCAATAGTGAACAGTAAGAAGGCAAACGCGTCCAAAGTGGTGAAAGCTATGAAAGGAGCCTTCGAATCCACGGGTTTGAAAGCCACAGCATTCGCCACCACACCCGGAAGAGGCACTTACATTTTGGAGATGGAAAAATGACTCATCAGGAATGCATCAACTGCGGAACCCAATACCCATTAGACGAGGTTATCTATTTCTGTAGGAAATGCGGAGACATACTCGAAATCAAACTCGACTACGACCTTACAAAAGACACACTGAAGAAAAGTGGATGGAGAAAAACCCCGCTTTCCGTTTGGCGCTACAGAGACCTCATGCCCATACATGACCCATCGAAAATCGTCACTTTGAACGAGGGCGGAACAGGACTCCATCAATGCAAACGCTTAGGCAAAGCGCTCGGAATCAAGCAACTGTACGTGAAGAACGAGGGCGAAAACCCAACCGGCTCCTTCAAAGACCGAGGCATGACGGTCGGCGTGACGAAAGCGATGAAAGAAGCATTCGAATCCGCGGGCTTGAAAGCCACAGCGTTCGCCACCACACCCGGTAGAGG
>DATEAU010000112.1:0-6912 GCA_035288165.1 Bathyarchaeia archaeon | reverse complement strand
CTTTATGAATCTTAAATTCGTATTTTAAACATACTTTCCGTTACTGTATTGGTGTTGAACGACAAAGCTTATATGGCTGAAGTGTTGAACAGATATACAGGTGAGGAAAATGGAGAAGCGGAGAAACGTAAGGAAAAAGCCAAAAGTCCTGATTTGGTAAGAAACTACAAGTCTTCGGTCAAGGAAGCGACCAATAGTTGAAGTTCCTTTTTCACTTGGCTATTGGGGAACGTGTTTATTATCTGTATCGCTTCCTTTTCTAGACTCTTTAGCTGTAGGGTTAGCCATGCGTTCTCTTTTGCAACATCGATTATATCTATAAGCTGGTTGCAATCGTTTTGACTTAGGTGGTCTTTTTGCAAGATTTCTCGAATCCGCGTTCCATGCTTGCGATTTTGAAGTGCGTATAGAACTTGAAGGGGCAAGATTTCATATTTCATTCTGTGCATTAGCTCGCTTGGCTCAAAAACGTCCACGAATTCTGATTTCACTGCCAAGAGAATACCCATAATTCTTCCATATCTACCAAGAGCCTTGACATTTCCCGCAGAGCCTCCGCCGTAGATGGCGCCGATTTTCATGCGGCCCTCGATGTCGGAGGCTTTTTTTGTTAAAACCTGAAGGTACGCTTCCGGTTCCACTCTCCATTTTTTTGCTTTCAAGGGGGCTTCTGAAATGTGGGCTTCAACGACTTCTGAAAGAAAATGGTCCACTTCATCAATAATCTGTAGACTTCGATCTTTCGGAGCTTTTTCTAAGGCTTTGTGGAGATGTGTGAAGCCTTTTACCATGAACCCATCGCCCAACAGCAGTGTTGTTTCTTTCCCCAGTTTACCGTAAACCGTTTTTCGGTTTTTCTTGGCGATTGATTCGTCGATGATGTCATCATGAATATCCATGGTTGCATCAATGAATAGTAGCGCAGCTTGCAAAGGCACTACCTCTTCAGGGTTTCCACCTACGGCTTCGCAGGCCAGCAATAGCATGCCGGGGCGAGTGGTATCGTCCCATTTTGAAAGATACTGTTCAACGGCATCGTCTACCTTTTTTATTCCTGTTTTTTCTTCAAGAATTGCTTTTTTTGCCATTGTACGGGCTTTTGCGCTTTTTTCGTTCAGAAGCTTTAGTGCTTTTTCGGTTAAGCTTTCGGTTGGCATGAAGTCACTTTTGCTTTTGAAGCGATATAACGTTTGCCATAAGGGCTGAAGCCTATTTCAATCCTTGTTTTTTCGAGAGTTCGTAGCCGTTGCAGGAAGCAAAACTTAATAGCTCATTAATTAATTCAACAAGTCCATGAGCCACACGAAGCAAATTGAGGAGAAATGGCGCCTCAAATGGGAGGAAGCCCGTGTTTTTGAGGCAGATCCTGACCCCAACCGTGAAAAGGTTATGGTTACTTTTCCTTATCCGTACATGAATGGTCCGCTACATGTGGGTCACACGTTCACGGCGACACGCGTTGACGCTTACGCACGGTTCAAGCGCATGCAGGGGTTCAACGTGCTTTGGCCTTGGGCATGGCACTGGACCGGACAACCGCTATTGGGCGCCAGCGAACGTGTGGCAAAAGGTGATGAGGCGTACATTCGGGTGTTACGCGAGATGGATAGAGTGCCCGAGGAGGAGCTTAAGCGGTTTGTTGACCCATTGTACATGGCTCAGTATTACACGAACGAGGGACGCAAGATAGCCAAGCGCATAGGCTTTTCGATTGATTGGCGACGCGAGTTCACGACGGTCATGCCTACTTATCAGCGATTTATCGAGTGGCAATATGCTAACCTGCGGGAGAAGGGCTACGTCACCCGTGGAACGCACCCTGTGGTTTGGTGTCCCAAAGACAAGAGCCCCACGGGCGATCACGACCGCCAAGTCGGTGAGGGCGTGACCCCTGAAGAATACATACTCATAAAGTACCAGTTAGACTCAAACACGTTCTTGCCTGCCGCCACTTTCCGTCCTGAAACTATCTACGGCGTGACGAACATGTGGATTAACCCCGACGCCACCTACGTGGAAGCCAACGTAAACGGCGAAAACTGGATCGTCAGCCAAGAAGCGGCAGAGAAGCTGAAGGAACAGGAGCGTAAAGTAGAGATTAAACGCGCCTTCAAGGGCAGGGAACTTATCGGCAAAACATTCAAGAACCCGGTTACAGGAGCTTGTTTTCCGATTTTGCCAGGCTGGTTCGTCGACCCGAAAACAGCAACAGGCGTAGTTTACAGTGTACCTGCGCATGCGCCTTACGATTGGTTAGCGTTGAAGGATTTGCAAGAGAAACCCGAAGTCCTGCGCGAATTCGGCGTGGATGCAGAGATGGTTAAAGCAATTAAGCCTATCTCGCTCATCAAAGTTGAAGGCTACGGCGAGTTTCCCGCGGTAGAAATCGTAGCGCAGATGGGCATTCGGGACCAGCATGACCCACGAGCAGACGAAGCCACAAAAGCACTGTACAAGAAAGAGTTCCACGGCGGCGTACTCAAAGCGAACTGCGGCGCGTACGCTGGGAAAACGGTTCGCGAATCCAAAGACGTGTTGATTGCCGATTTCAAACGGCTAGGCTACGTGGACAGCATGTATGATTTACCAGAGCCCGTCGTGTGCCGTTGCATGACTCCCTGCATCGTCAAGGTCCTCAGCAACCAATGGTTCCTGAATTACAGCGACGCGGAATGGAAAGCAAAAGCAAAAGAGGTCGTGGCTGGGATGCGAATTTATCCCGAAGCGGCAAGGCAGTACTTCCTCACAGTCATCGACTGGCTAAAGGAGTGGGCTTGCGCTCGGACGACGGGGTTCGGGACGCCGTTGCCGTGGGGAAAAGGCTGGATTGTGGAAACACTAAGCGATAGCACCATCTACATGTCGTTCTACACGATTAACAAGCATATCCATGAATTTGACATTAAGCCTGAGTCGCTTACAAGAGAGGTTTTCGATTACATTTTCTACGGCAAAGGCGAACTGGCAGCAATCGGTGAAGCTTCGAGCATAAGCGCGGAAACACTTGAATCGATGCGCAATGAATTTCTTTACTGGTACCCGTTCGACCTGCGCGTTTCGGCGAAGGAGCTTGTGCCTAACCACTTGACGTTCTGCATTTTCCACCATGCTGCACTGTTTCCGCGTGAGCATTGGCCACGGGCGATGGGCGTGAACGGCATGTTGATGATTGAGGGGAAGCAGATGCACAAGTCCAAGGGAAACTTCGTGACCATGAAAGGTGCCGTTGAGCGTTACGGTGCTGACGCGACGCGTTGCGCGTTGTTGTTGGGTGCGGAGGGGATGGATGACCCTGACTGGCGCGGCGAGAACGCCACGGATGTGCAGGGGAAGCTTGAAGGCTTGTGTAGATTTGTGGAGGAAAATTTTGCTTCGGCGAAGAACTCGGAAGAGGGGCATTTGGAGCGATGGTTGCAGAGCAAGCTTCAGCAACGCATCGCCGTGGTTACGTCGGGATTGGATGAATTGAAGACTCGTACGGCGTTGCAGGTGGCGTTGTTCGAAGTTTGGAATGACCTGCGCTGGTACATGCAACGGAAAGGCAAAACCGATTCCCAAGCGCCTGCTGACGCGGTTAATGTGTGGCTCAGGCTGTTGGCGCCTTTTGCACCTTTCACATGTGAGGAACTATGGAGCCGCGCAGGCGAACCAAGCTTCATCAGCGTTTCGGAATGGCCGCGGGTCGACGCTAGACGCGTGGATGTGGCTGCGGAGGAGTGGGAGAACTTTATCATTGACTTGATTTCGGATACGTTGAATATTTTGAAGGCTACGAAGATTACGCCTAAGCGTGTGTGCGTTTACACGGCTGCCGCATGGAAGTGGCGCGTGTACTTAAATGTGCTGGAGCGGTCGATTGCGGGTGAGGTAAAGATTGGCGAGGTTATGAAGGAGTTCGCCGCTGATCCAGATTTGAAGCCTCACATGAAAGAGGTGGCAAGCCTGGTTCCGAGGGTGATTAAAGCTTTGACGAAGCTTCCGACCGAGCGGAAAACGAACGTGCTCAGAATCGGAGCGATGGATGAGAGAGAAATCGTCGTGGACGCGGTTGGCTTTTTAAGCGACAGACTCAGCGCGAAAGTATCGGTATTCAGCGAGGACGATGTCGCATGTTATGATCCGAAAGGGCGTGCGGGAATGGCTATGCCAGGTCAACCAGCAATTTACATTGAATAGAATGATTTTGGGGTTCTTACGAAACTTAAGTATTAAACTTTTGTGCTAATTTGGTTAGTGGTTAATTGGATGAAAATCCAGTTAGCAACAACTGAGGGTCTTAGAAGAAGATTGGACTAATTTTCAGTAGGCTGCTTACCATCAGGCTCAGCGTGAACACGATGGCGATTATGACAAAGTCTTTAGCCAAGGTTTCGCCCAGCTCGAACAGCCGCTTCGACCCTACTTCGACGTTGTTGAACAGGGTTTTTCTTTTCTGGATTAGGCGAAGCGATATGAAAACTGCAAGCGCTGATAACGCCACGTAATACACTACTGAAAGCTGGAACAGCATTCCGACGCCAATCATGAGCGGAATCATGGCGTAACCCATCACAACCGTGAAAAGCAGCCCATTCCTGAAGCCCAACATGACCGGTACGGTCCGTGCGCCATGAGTGAAGTCCGAAGCGTAGTCCGCTAAGTCCTCCCACAGGCTGTTGACCGCGGTCGTCACGCCCAACAGCAGCACAAGCACGACAACATTAACTGAAAAGGCGCCGAAGAACGCCGCCACAATCATCACTGGCACAGCGCCAACCGTGAAGTTTACAACTGGCTTGTATCGAGTTTTCCTAAGCCTGAACGGCGGAACGGAATACAAAACGCCGAACACGATGCCCAATGCCACGAACAGGAACACGAAAGGCATCAACGTCGCCGCGCCCAACGCCAACGATAAACCTGTAAACACGAAGACAACGAGCACGCCTACTTTGCCAAGTCGCTTCGTGAACTCAGCCCGCAAAGGACCAGAACGCTCATCCAAATCCACATCGCAAACGTTATTCGTGGCATCAACAGCGCTCCAGCCGCAGAAAACTACTAAACCAAGAAACAACGCGGCAGACCACGACACTGCTTCAGCTGTCAAGAATGCGGCGCCAACAGAAATCATGAAAAGCATCAGGCCACGCTCCACACTTATGAAACGCGCAAACCCACTCAAATCACGAAACATACCCCCAAAAGCTAAACCACATTATATAAGCGTGGCTACCAAACAACAACTAAACTACATTTAAACAGACCGCCCAGCATCGTCACATTTTTTATTGACTATTAATAGAAGTGAGTATTAGTCAAAAATCGCACTAGAATCCGCCAACTTTTTCAAGAAAGAAAAAGAAAATTAGTAAATGTACGTTACCGTCACAGTGGCGGTGACAGCATCGGTTACCTCAGTGTTGCCAATTATAACCGCAACATTGCCAGGTAGCACTGCAAACGCCGCTGTTCCGCTTTCGCCTACCACAACTGTATTATTGAAGTCGAAGCCTCTGTACGAGAAAATTATCTGAGCAAAAGTCGTGTTACTACCCGACGTAACCTGAACCGTGAAGTACCCAGCATACTGAACAGAATCCTCAAACGCAGTCACGTTCTCTCCTGCCCCAAGCTGCACCGGTTCATCTCGCAGAATAGTTGCTGAAGCATTCAGGTTCAGCAAATTCACCAAGGCCAAATATGCTTCGTTCAATTCTGCAATATCAGAATCATACTGATCCCTCAAACTGTCCAAGTTAGCGTTGGCTTGATTAAGACTGTTCTGAAGGGTTGCGAGTTGATTAGTTAACGACGTTATGTTGCCTTTCAAAGCTGTATTCTCCGCTTTCAACGTGCTAATCTCACTCGCGTTTGAACTTCCAGAAAGGTAAACGGCAAGCACTCCGACCAAGCCAGCCGCCAGAACCACGCAAATCAAACCCAAAACAATAGCAACTGTTCGTCCAACAATTTTTCTCTGACCGGATTCTTCAGTCATCTTCATTCAACCGAAGCAACATTTAACTTAAGCGTAATAAAAGCTTTTTTCCAAATTAAGCCCAGAACACTGAGAACCAATTTAGGTTTACAATTCATAATCGATATTAGCATTTTAGAAATATTCAACAATCGAGGAGAAAAACCCTGAAGAAATACTCACAAAAAACCAGTGCAAAACAGGTTGCTCTAGATTTGGAGTTAAGTATTCTCAGAACACGTATCTTCAACCGACCCGAAGACGTAAGCTTGATAGCCAGCGAAACCTTCCAGGTAACCGAACCACTTGTGATCTACATCCCACCGAGATTCAGAGCAGCCTACAAGCACACTAGGACAGGAAAAGAACGAACAGCAGAATTCGACGGCGTCACAGGGAAACTCGTCCAAACCAGCAATTCATGAATCACAACCTCATCAATATAAACTACGGAAAGTGAAAACGAATGGCTAAATGTCCATCATGCCAAACACGATTAAGCGTTGACATGAAGAAACGACTTTTCAGTTGCCACCAATGCGGCTGGAACCGAACCCTCACATTAGAAACCTAACTCGACCAACCTTTTCACACCCTATGGGACGATACGTCAAAACATCAAACTGAACCACAGTGTATCCCATAAAACCTCAATCCACCATTCTCAGCAAGAATTTCTAAAGAAACCTTGAAATCAGCTCAGTGCATTTGCCAAGCAAACTTGGCTTCTTTGTAAAATGCAGTTTTTCGTCAAATTTGCTTCTTAGCAAAACGTAGCTAATCAAAAACTCTTTTATGCACACTCCATAATATCAAGTCTTTACAGGAGCGAGTGAATCTCGATGGATTTTGACCAAGGAAAGTTCGCCAAGATCCATGACTTCTGCATGGATTTCAACTCCATGAGTAACCGACTTAACAACCTAAGCAAGAAGTATCCTTCAGGCTTAATT
>DATEAU010000111.1:0-9206 GCA_035288165.1 Bathyarchaeia archaeon | reverse complement strand
TATGAAGGTCTGGCGCGATTAACGGCGACAGGTTGTAGCTACTTTTCTTGTTTAGTAGGATGATGGGGCTTGAATAGCTGGTGAGCAGTTCCTCCTCCTTCGAGGATACTTCGACGAAAGACTTCGCGGCTTCTATGCTCCGCGCCATAACTGCAAATGGCTTTGCTCTTCGGTGCTTCGTTCTTCGAAGTGCCAACAACGGCTTCTCTAGCACAGCGGAAGTGGCGATGTGAAAGCCGCCGTAGCCCTTCATCGCAAGTGTGTAGCCTTCGGAGAGGAGTTTGCCTGCTTCACGTACAGGGTCTTCGCAGCTGACTGCTTCGCCTGTTCGTGTTGTTAGGTAGACTTTTGGTCCGCAGGGTGGGCAAGCGACGGTTTGTGCGTGGAACCTTCGGTTCGATGGGTCTTCGTATTCGCGGAGGCAGTAGCCGCAGAGAGGGAATTCGCGCATGGTCGTGTTTTCCCTGTCGTAGGGCAGGCGGTTGATTATTGTGAATCGTGGTCCACAGTTGACGCAGGTGATGAAAAAGTAATCGTGACGCGGGTCCTTCGGGTCGCGCAGTTCGGTGAAGCACTCGTTGCAGATGGCAACGTCGGGCGGCACCACGGAACCTGAAAGTTCAGCTTCTTCGGAGCTTTTGTAAATCGTGAATTCCTCGTACTCGTTCTTGCCTGCAATCCCCGTAGTAATAACGTCATGTATCTGCGCTAAGGGCGGCTTCTTTTCCCGCAAATTACGCAAGAAAGCATCAACGGCTTCTTCTGTGCCCTCAAGAAGGATTTCCACACCAGCGTCGCCGCGGTTTCGCACGTAACCTGCCAAGCCAAGCTGAATTGCTGTTCGGTAGATGAAGGGACGGAAACCTACACCTTGAACGACCCCAGTAACGTTGACTTTGACGCGCACAGTTGAGCCTTCTGTAAGACAGGAACAGGTGGATTTCTCTTATACATTTCGAACGGGTTGGTGAGGTTGCTGGTTGGTTTGAAGGGAAAGCTCGTGGCGGTTTGCAGACAAGTTTTATAACATTCAACATAGCATAAAAAAATACTTGATGGCATATGAAGGGAGTTACGTTCGCTAGCGCGTTTTTCCTCACGGTTTTCATAGTAATTGCTGGCACATTAGTTTATCCAAACCTTTTTGGACCTGCAGTAACCTCAAACGCAGAGTATGTTTTCGGGTTTTTCCTAGGCACATTCATGATGCTGCTGTTTCTCGGCTGGATGAGCGAAAAAGTTGCTGGTTTTGCACGGAAACCAAGGAAGAAAAAACAAAGGTCATAACTTAAGTCTGTACGAAAATTATCCTTGGGATCCAATACTTAGCACAACTTATTTGTGGTGCTGATCTTAGGAAAAACTAAACAATCTCCACGGGATCAGAGCTGGTTAAGTCATAGTCACAGTGGTCATCGATATTATTTCTGCCGGTGATTTCCCTAAACTTAGTCGTGAGTTTTTGGTTCAACTCGTCAAGGGACAATTTTCCCGGTGCTTGGATTTCCACGGCTACTCCCAGGGCAAAATACCCGCAGCATGCGGTCATATCTTTGTAAACATCCACAAAGCAATCTCCGGGAAGTTTCTGTTCTTCTAGAAATTCCTTAAGTTCTCTCACAATTCCATCGAGGCTCTCGTTGCTAACTCCGGATAGATGACAAATTTTACGACTTATCAAAGCCATTTTTCAGATATTCCTCAATAAAATTATAATATTAATAACCTTATAAATGTTTTTACATTCAAGAAGCAAGTTGACTTGACAAAAAATGTAGGCGATGAGAAGAATCGAAAGCGGAATTAAATAGAAAAGTATAAGAATAAACGAGCCCTCTATCTTGTTGGTGAGCTTTTTGGAAAAGGAAAAATGTATACAAGGAATGGACTTCATGAAAGATTGGAACACTTGGAGGACAACCATTCGAGGAGCAATTTCTCAAGCAAGAAACCTAGGAATCCCCGATGAAC
Source organism: Bathyarchaeia archaeon (assembly GCA_035288165.1). Classification (GTDB taxonomy): domain Archaea; phylum Thermoproteota; class Bathyarchaeia; order Bathyarchaeales; family Bathycorpusculaceae; genus UBA11855. The sequence goes on along the minus strand of DATEAU010000111.1, from coordinate 7,235 downwards.
AGATTCGAAAGATGTATGAGGCTTTCGCTGATTTCTTAGCACAAAAAATATGCCCCGCCACACCAGAAGAAGCTCTGCTGAAAGAAATGTGGAATAAAGCAAATCCTGAAGAGAGGAAGGCTCTAACCGGAATATTATTCAAGATGATGGAAAAGTAAAATGTTCTTTAAGCACCCACGTAAACGCCATAGTAGCAAAACTAGCTTATTCAATAAAACTAGAGTGATTTTCTATCATAATGGGTTCAACGAACTGGCGTTTTTTCTGACATCATTCACTCCTTTTTTTGCCTTCCAGTTTTTGCATATAAATCCGTTAGCAGCTTGCGAAGAAGCAGTCATATGTTAAGGACAATTAAGCATGGATCTTGCAACCTTTAAGATCAGGTGGTCCATTATGCTCAATTAAATACCGAACAGAAAGATCTGATGGGTAATTGCGTTGAGATTGAGCATGCCCCGAAACGGCTAAAAAAATCTGTCGATAAGCTTGCGTTGAAGTGGCATTAACTTTATAAAAATCATAATTACCAAGATAAATGCTTTTAAGCGAGTTGAGGGCATTTTGTCCCTGAATAGAATGTCGAAACAGTTCGCAAGTGCTGTTAATACACAAAGAGGGCAGCCAACCAACATGAAGCAACATTATTGTTTGGAGAGCGGTGATGATCCTACTTTTAAAGAATACTTTTCGGTAACTAAGAAACAAGTTGAGTTGGAACTATCAAATTTTGTTTCCAGTCTGTCTCACCTAAGCCTTCATTCCAGAATAGAGTACGCAGTATTAACAGAGGGCAAACGATTTCGCCCGCTTCTAGTCATTCTATCGGCGGAAAGTGTCGGTGGAAATAGACGCAAGGTAATGCCCCTCGCGCTGGCTTTTGAAATAATGCATACAGCCACTTTAGTTCACGATGACATAATTGACCAAGACGAGATGCGCAGGGGTCGGCTCTCGCTATACAAAAAATGGTCCATTAATGACGCCATACTCACTGGAGATGCCCTCATCGCACTCGCTGTTAACGTGGCATCGGCGTACGGTGAAAACATACTGAAAAACGTCTCTCAAACCGCTCTCGAACTCTGCGAGGGGGAAAGCTTGGACTTGGTGGATTCTTTAGAGACAACTGAGGAAGACTACTTCAACCGAATTAGATACAAATCGGCTTCGCTCTGCACTTCAGCCGCTTACTGCGGAGCTATTGCTGGAGAAGGCACACCTGGCGATGCTCGTTCACTCGCGATGTTCGGTGAAAGCTTCGGAATAGCCTACCAACTAAGAGATGACATCCTCGACTTTGGTATTCGAGATTCCAACTTTAAGAACCCCGAAAATGGACGCGTCACCCTTCCCCTGATTTACTGCTACGCGAGAAGTAGCGCAGATGAGAAAAGAGAGATTGAGAAATTTCAAGCTCGTTTAAAGAGCAATCCATCAGAGGCAAACGAAAGAGCAGGTGAAATTCTGAAGCTTATCCATCGGAAGGGCGCATTTGAATATTGCGAGAAGATAATAGACATGTACCTGTCACATGCGCTGACGAGCATCTCGACGCTAAAAGAGACCCAGTACAAAGCCTATCTGACTGAGATGGCAACGACATTGAGAAGTTGGGCAGGCACGGATGAAAAGCAAACTTGAAAGTTGGATCATTGAATTAAGGGCGCCATTTCTTACCGCGACATTTGTTTCAATACTTCTAGGCACGGTAATCGCGTGGGTAAGAAATGATACTTTCAACGTGGGATATTTTCTGTTGGCAATGCTTGGGGGCATTTTCCTACACTTGGGGGCGAATGTGTCGAATGACTACTTCGACCACAAAAGTGGCAACGATGAAGCAAACAAAGAGTTCGTGAGACCTTTCAGTGGGGGAAGCAGGGCAATTCAGCTAGGCCTACTCAGTCCCAGAGAGGTTCTCGCCGGAGCGCTTTTATTCTATGCAGCGGCTATTTTGATAGGCGTATACTTCACATTGGCAGTGGGACCAATCATACTTGTTCTGGGACTGGTTGGGGTGGTTTCAGGCTTTTTCTACACTGCACCTTCCTTAAACTGGGCAGGTAAAGGCATTGGCGAGATTTTGGTTGGGGTTAATTTTGGTGCTTTGATGACCTTGGGTGCATATTATGTGCAGACTGGAATGTTGAATACTGAGCCTTTGGCTGCATCTATTCCAGTGTGTTTGCTTATCGCTGCAATTCTTTACATTAACGAGTTTCCTGACTATGTCGCTGATAAGGCGGTTGGAAAAAAGACTTTGGTCGTGCGCTTAGGCAGAGCCAAGGCAGTTTACGGGTACGCAGCTATTGTTGTGGGCTCATATGTTTTTGTTATGTTAAACTCTGTCTTGGGGATAACGCCGCCTCAAGTTTTGTTTGCGTTGGTACCTCTCCCCTTGGCGCTTAAAGCTGTCAGACATGCATTTAGATTCCACTCTGAGCCCCATAAACTGGCACTTGCTAATGCCTTAAACATCGTGTTCCACCTTTTAACCAGCCTTCTTTTATCCCTAGGTTACCTGCTCTCCAGATTTGAAGTGCCAAGTTTAGCCTTTTTCTTCGTTGTGACAATTGTCGGAGTATGCGTTCTTGCAACAGTTCATTTCTTTCTGAAAAGTAGAAATCCGCCCAATCTTAGCATCTAGGATGCCGTTTTTTGCAGATTAAATATGAAACTATTGGATTTTGCCTTTTTGACCATGCTATTGCGCGAAATTTAGACTATAAGCTTATATAAAATTAGTGTAAATGGTACAAGGCGTATGGTAAATATGTCCGAACAAAAAGTACACAGTGCTTTGTCGAGCAAGACAAGAGCGGAAATTCTCAAGCTACTGTACAAGAAGCCGCTAGATGTTGAAGAGATCGCGCAAAAGTTGAAGCTTCAGCCTGTCTCTATACGTCATCACCTCCAATCTCTAGAAGAAGCAGGGCTCTTAGAATGCACTGAAGAAAGAAGCGGATCAGCTGGAAGACCAAAAACCCGTTACAAAATAGCAAGTTCGCCACCCGCCGTAACCTTCCCCGCAAGGCGTTACTTATTTTTCTCGGGCATCCTCATCGATTCTCTCATGCACATTGTTGGAAAGGCCAAAGTCTATGGAATCATGGGTAAGGTTGGCCGGAGGATGGGTAGAGAAACAGTTGAACAAATGGTACAAAGATATAACGTGACGAAGTGGACCCCCAAAGAATTCGAGGAAATTTTTGTTGGGAAGTATCTTCAGGAAGCTGGCACGGAGCCAGAAATCGCGGAAAAAAGTGACAAGAAGATCGTTGTAAGGCTGCATAACTGTATCTTTTCTGAGTTGTCAATGAAAATGCCAGAGTTGATGTGTGACGTGGCGCATAAAGAATTCTTCCACGCCGCCTCAGAGGTCATGGGTGGCAATATCAAGGTCACGCAAGCGACCTGCCTAGGACGCGGCGATATCTACTGCGAGCACATTTTCGAATGGAAGAGTGACGAGACAGAGCAATAGGGAAAAAAGCCAACAACTGGAAAATAGGTTTTTGGCTAGCTGAAGCCATCGTCAGAGACTTCGCAAAATGCCTAACTTAATTTTTGCTAATCTTAACGAATCAAAGGTACATACTTTTTTGTTTTTCTTCATCTATAGTTTTTATGAAATACTTCAGCCCTTTCGGGGCTGCATCGTGAAATTCATTTTCTTCCCGAAGCGGATCCCAATTCGGCGAGAACGTAGCCATTATAAAGACTTTTTGTAACGGATCACCAAAAAATGAAAGGGTTAGGCTTGGCGGTTTGAACTTATCTTCCAAGTATGAAGTGAATGAAAGGCGTGTAAACTAATAAAGCAGAAATTGCCAAGCCCACAATGAACACAACAGCAGCTATTTTCATATCAACGTTTCTTTTTCCCAGCGCGAAATGCAGTAGTATCCAGCTTCCCAGCCATCTATCAACAGGAACGTTTCTTTTCCGCTGTAAGGTCCAATGCCAGCTGCGCTTGGAACCCACGCTTTGCCTACGTTAAAGACGGAGGCGCTGAAATCGGATGATGCCACTGTTCCAGTCTGCACAATACCCAGTACTAGAAGCCCTATCATTCCAGCAAGCATTGCCGCTGCGGCGCGTCCATTGGGTTTTAGTTGCGATTCTGGTTTTGTCATTTATTAGACACTCCTCAACTTCGTTATTGCGGCTCCAAGTATGAACGTCAGTATGAAAATCGCCCACTTTACAATCAGAAGCAGCGCCACTGTTGTTCGAAGCGATTTGTCTTCTCTAAGCCTTTCCCTGTAGGTCCAAATCGTGAACATTGTTCCCAAAGCTAGTGGAAGAGTAAACAGCGCAATATATTCCTTGAACTCAAAGAAGATCTCGTGAACCTCTGGACTATTTTCCAAGAACCATGATCTTGGTCCGCCCGCCTCGCGATAGCCGATGTAAACCCAGTTTCCGAATATTATGTTGCAGCCGAAGCTAGTACCGACAAAATAGAAAATACTCTGAGATCGCCTTCCGCTTTTAGCTGACCAAGATAGAGCTTCAAGCCCAAGTAGGCAGCCACTGAAACAGTTAGAGCGCCGAATATTGAGAGCATTCCGTGTAGAGTGATGGCAAGTGTCCATTTGCTTTCACCAAGCAGAACACCAGTGGGCGACGTTAGCACTATCAGAAAAGCTATAAATAGCCCGACTCCAATCCAAGCGAACAGTTTTGTTTTGGTAGTTGGTTCAATCCTTATGCCTTCGTTGTTTTCAAGAGTTGTCAAATCTTCTCCTCCTGACTTCTTTTCCTTTTTTAGGATAAATATAGTACTAAGCATAAAAAGTCTTGCATGAAAACTGAAACCACCCAAAAGCAAAAGAATATTCTTAAGATGTTCGCAATAAAAAGAATTCTGCTATATTTATAATAAAAATAATGTTTCGAAAAATGCTTCTTGCGCTTATTCCATGCTGATTTTTAATCAGATTATAGGAAAAATTTAAATAATGTATATGCTCTATAAAAATAATAAAAATATAAACAAAAAAGAGGGGAAAAAAATGAAAATAAACCTAAGCAAAAATGACGTACCACTGCTTCTTATCAGATTGTTCGCGGGAGTTACCATGTTCTTCGCAGGATTCGAAAAAGCTATCTATACGTCTTGGGGCGGTCACACAACAGGATGGAGTGCAGCCGGCTCTCTTACAAACGGAGGCGGAGGAATCTTTCACGGTTGGTTCGTGAGCATAGCAAAAGCAGGATGGGTAGAACCAGTAGTCTTCTGGGGCGAAATGTTAATCGGACTGGCGATATTACTTGGACTAACATTGAGGATCGCTGTCATTTTCGGGATAATTGAGAACGGACTCTTTTGGATAAACGCATACATGCCACTCTCTACAATCAGCAGATCAATTGTAGACGGTAAAATTGTCGAAACGCGCAGTATCAATACAGGCGTTTTCGGGATGGGATGGGCTAACGGACCACTTGAGCTTAACGCAGCGCTAATCATGATGTACATCGTGCTCTTTATTGTCGGCGCTGCAGCACTAAAATACAGCGTTGCAAACTACCTTAGCAAGTACGAAATCGTACAGAAAAATCCGATTCTCAAGCTTTTGGTAAACTAAAGCCTCAACCAAAATCTTCCTTTTTTGTTACGCTAACTGTATTAGTTTTTATAAATTTTCATTTTCTTTTCAAGCCGCTAGTCCGAACCGCCTGCATCGGAAGTCCAACGTCAGTTCAAGGTGACCAGGATGAAACATTCGAACGTTGCGTTAGCATTTATCAGTTTGCTGAGGCGGCTCTCATGGCGATGCCAGCAACCCACATTGGTAACCCGATGCATAGAAAAATTGCGGCTATCGTTTCTTTCCTATTTGCAATCGTTTGGCTCATCGAGGCAGCGACCTTTACTATGTCACATGCAGGAACGCCTCTCCCCGTATAAACGATTATCTTTTAGAGATAAAACCCCCTTGACTTATATGATTGAATGTGCGTTTAAATTTAAACAGATGGCTCCAGAAAAAGTCAGGGACGTGACAAGATGCTTAGACCCATGTTTGCCAGTGTGGCGCAAACTTACGACTTCGCTAACAAACTTCTGACTTTCGGATTTGACAAACAATGGCGTGAAGCCTGCGCAAAAGAACCACCCCGTGGACGTTTTGTCATTGACCTCTGCTGCGGAACTGGCGACCTTTCGCTATGTCTTTACCCTACCCTTGGTTCCGAATCACTTCTAGTAGGGCTTGACTTTAGCAAGGAAATGATGAGAAAAGCCGCCGAAAAGAAAAACAAAATTGGGCAGATGGAAAAAAACAGCACAGCTACGAACGGCAGCAGTGGAAAAGGCAAATCTAATTTCACATTAATGATAGCCGACGCTGCAAATCTCCCACTGAAAAACGAGTGCATCGACGACATACGCATATCATTCTCGTTCCGTAACCTTATTTATAAGAACCGAAAAGCCGTCACTTACCTGAAAGAGGCGAGCAGGGTTCTGAAAAAAACAGCAAAGCTCACATGCATCGAGACCAGCCAACCAAAAAATCACTTTGTAAGAGGCTGCTTCCATTTTTACTGCTTAACGATTGTACCTTTCATCGGCGGAATCATCTCTGGACGTAACGCACCTTACAGATACCTTGGAAAATCTGCGGCAAACTTTCCAATGCCACAGGATGTTCTGACTATGTTGAAAAAGGCTGGCTTCGAAAAAGCTAAATTCAAACCGTTATTTCTCGGCGTAGTCGGATTGTATGTTGCTAAGAAATAAGCAAGTTACGCATCCAAAGATTACCGTACCCTTGGCATGCTTAGTTTTCGTTTCTGCTTAATTTCTCCATCTCAAAGGAACGTAAAAACTAGTTTTGTGTGAGAATTACGGTGTTCATTCCAGCGGTGTGAACTCGAAGGCCAAATTTCCATCGGGAAAAACTTTTGCCTGAAGCTTGACTTTCATGCCGATTTTAATGTGTGGCAGCTTAACCCCATTTAGCCATGCTAAGACTTTGACGCCTTCCTTCAGCCTTCCAATTGCCACAATATAGGGATCGGATTCACAGAAGGTTGCGGGTCTAGCGACTACTTGCGTGAAGGTTTCAATCTCCGCTTCATCGCCAAGTCTTACCCACTCTATTTCAGAAGATAGACATTCGCCGCAGTCAATAACGGGAGGAAAATACAGCTTTCCACATTTAACACATTTTGTTCCGTATATTTTTCCTTCTTTTAGCCCTTCCCAAAACTTCAACGTT
>DATEAU010000110.1:0-13291 GCA_035288165.1 Bathyarchaeia archaeon | reverse complement strand
ATACGCGCCTTAGCTGAACCGTGCTTCCCAGGCTTCGACTTGGTTACATCAAGTATATGGCATGGCTCGCCATCAATCATCATGTAGCCTCCAACTCGCAGACTTCCAACGTCAATCGGTCTAGTCATACGCTCACCAATAGTCTAGTCTATTTAAGCAATTCTGAACAACACCCATATATAGCTTAAGGTAGCGCTATTTACCTCAACGGTGGAAACGCGTGTTCAAAAGCGTCGGACTCATCGCCCGCTACGATAACATTCATGCGCTCAGGCTCGCTGAGGAGCTGGCACAATACCTCAGAAGCAAGAAACTGGAAGTTTACGCCGAAGAAACACTGAGCGGAAAAGCGAACCTAAAAGCAGAATTAGTCCCGCTGAAGAACATGAAAACCGATTTCTTAATAACCATCGGCGGAGATGGCACGATTCTGAGAACCTGCATTGAAGTACCCAAACCAGAACCGCCGATACTTGCCATAAACATGGGCATACGAGGTTTCCTAACGGAAGTCGAACCCAAAGAAGCCTACGCCGCGATGGAAAAATGCCTCAAAGGAGAGTTCAAAATTGAAAAATGCTGCAAACTAGCCATGTCCACGGGAGAAGGAACAATTCCCGACGGATTGAACGACGTTGTCGTCTCCGCAGGGGAACCCTCAAAACTACTCTACTCGCAGATATTCAAGGACGAAGAACCCATCCTCAAATGCCAATCGGATGGATTAATCGTGGCTACGCAAACAGGCGCCACGGGCTACTCGCTGTCAGCAGGAGGACCTGTCTTAGATTTAGATGTCGACGCTTTCGTCTTGACCCCCATCTGCTCTCTGACCGTGTTCCGGTCGCTCGTTTTCCAAGCAGAATCCAAAGTCACCATCAAAGCCATCAGACCGAAAGAAATGCTGGTTCTCGTCGACGGACATTACCGGCAACTCCTAAAATCAGAAAACGCCACTTTGACCGTCACACGCTCCAAGAACATTACTTCCTTCATCAGGTTCAAAGACGACTTTTACGACCGACTACGAAACAGACTGTTGTTCAAGGGCATGGGATGAAAAATCCAAGAAAAAACCCCGCGCAAAATACTGATTTTGGACACGTCTGCCTTCCTAGCTGGGCTTGACCCTTTCTTAGTGAACGAAGAACAAGTCACAGTTCCCAATGTGGAAGAAGAGCTTAGGACAAACTCGATGGCGTGGGTAAGGTTCAAGGCGGCGGTGGAAAACACAAAGCTCATCATAAAACAACCCTCCGAAGATTCACGCAAAAGGGTCGAAGCCTGCGCCACAACGGTCGGAGACACGTTTTTCCTGTCAGAAACCGACAAACAACTACTGGCTCTAGCGTTAGAGCTGAAGGCTTCGGCTCGTGTCGCTCAAATCGTAACGGATGATTATTCGATACAGAACGTTGCCACACGTTTGGGAATCGAGTTTACGTCGCTGGCGACTTTTGGGATTCGCCGCGTTCTGGAATGGATAAGATACTGCCCAGCGTGCCACAGAGAATACCCCGCAAACTACGCATCAACGGACTGTACTGTTTGCGGGACAGAACTGAAAAGGAAGCCTCGGAAACACCGCCCAAAGCCTTGAAAAGCTTCTATTTCGCCATGAACGATTTCTGAAAAGCTGCCCTCAGGTTTCTTTAGCCACTTCACTAACCGTATCTTCAACAATATCCAACGCCGCGTCCAACATCTCTCTCTGGATAGTAAGCGGAGGCGACAGCCGCAACGTGGAAGCCCCACAAGTCACCACTGCAACTCCACGTTTCCAAGAACGCCTGATAACTTCAGCAGCTTTCTGACTGGCAGGCTTCTTGCTTTCCTTATCCTCAACTAGCTCAACGCCAATCATCAAGCCCTTCCCGCGGACATCGCCCACAATCTCGCTGCCTTCGCCAAACTCGCTGAGCCTCTTCAACGCATAAGCACCCTGCTTATTGGCGTTATCAAGCAACTTCTCCTCTTTAATCACGTCTATGACTGCAAGCGCGGCAACACATGCTAAAGGGTTTCCGCCGAAAGTGCTAGCGTGAGTGCCGCCCGCCCAATCCATAACCGACGCTTTTGAAATTGTAGCTCCAATCGGCAGTCCAGAGGCTAAAGCTTTCGCGCTGCAGATGATGTCTGGCTCAACGTTCCAGTGTTCGATGGCGAACCACTTGCCCGTCCTTGCAATTCCCGATTGAACTTCGTCGGCTATCGTCAAAAGCCCGTACTTGTCAGCAAGCTTCTTCAGTCTCGGGAAATATTCTGGCGGGGGGACGACGTAGCCGCCTTCGCCTTGAATCGGCTCGAAGAGTATGGCTGCCACATCTTCTGGCGGTGTATACTTCTGCAGGACAAAATCATCTATAAAATCCACGCACCAATAGTCACATTCTGGATACGTGAGCTTGAAAGGACAACGATAACAATAAGCGTAAGGCACATGCGCCACACCGGGCATCAGCGGAAAGAAGTGCCGTCTCTGGGCAGGTTTGCTGGCGGTGAACGACAATGAGCCCATTGTTCGCCCGTGAAAAGCGCTGATGAAACCTATGAACAACTGTTTGCGAGTGTGCCACTTGGCGAGTTTAACCGCAGCCTCAACTGCTTCGGTGCCGCTGTTCCCGAAGTACGTCTTCTTCTCAAAACCGCCAGGCGCAATCTCAGCCAATTTCTCAGCCAAGTTAATGACCTCCTTGTAGTAGAAGTCGGTGTTTGAATAATGCAGAAAACGGTCACACTGACCTTTAATGGCTTCCACCACTTTCGGATTGTTGTGACCCACGTTCATGCAAGCGATGCCAGCGTTGAGATCGATGTACTCGTTCCCATCTACATCCCGCACCACACAATCGTTCGCCGATTCGACAACGAGTGGATAGTACCTCAGGTAGGAAGGGGAAATGAATCTTTCATCCTTCTTTAAGACCTCCCTAGCTTTCGGACCAGGAGGAGAAACAACAATTTTAGGAAAAGCACTCATTTGGATTCTACTCCTAAGAATAGCGACTATGCAACGATTTCATATTAACCTTTACGCCATACGAAAGCCACAAAACACTGTTAGCTCACAAAACCGCCAAGAACAAAATCAGCAAGACCCCTTCAACTGCAAAAATCGGGACAATTATCTGCTTCGCTCTCTGAAGAGCCATATCAACGAGTGTCGTCAACGAGTGTATACGATCCGCTCCGATTACCCTGACCTTTGGAATTACCAAGCATTTGCATGCCGCTTTACAACTCTCCAAACCTGCGGCTGCTGCAAGCGCCGCTTCTTTGATGTGGCTTATCAGCGTTTCGTGATTCATGGTTTCCCCCACAGGATGATAACCCCGCCTACCCAATATCACGGCGCTTACTGCGTGAGTATCTGTTGTGAAAACCTCGCTCTCGTCAAACCCAGCCGTAGCAAGAGCCGATAGAATCTCCTCACGCAACCCTGAAATCATGTTGTTACCGTCGATGACAATGTATGCGGTCTTCTGTTCGGCGACTTTTACCACTATGGCGGTGATTCCACCTGCTCCCATGCCGTCCTTCAAGCTGAACTCCTGAGGGTAAACGGTGGCGGCACCCACTTCAAAATGTGCAGAGGGCGAAGCGACGGTTTTGTCCAAGCATTTGGCAGCTAAGTCACGTAGTGCGTCAAGGCTTTCGTCCATCTCCGCGGATTCAGTTATACTGTTATGCGCGTTAACAACTAGGCTACAACCTAGCCCTCGCTTCTCAGCCTCTTCACGAACCACGTTACCTAGCTCCTGAGGAAGATCTTCAGTAGTCTTCGGTGCAAGCGTGAAAGAAAGAAAAGCAGATTTACCAAAGATCTGGCATGAAGCTGTGGCTGAACCATCTGTAATCCTGACGAAGGGCGTTGCTCTGTCGATTGATGATTCGACTTTTGCAGAGGCTATTACGCCGTCGATTATTTTCTGGTTTTGTTTTTGCGAAGCCAAGTCAAGCTCGTGCCCCAGTATTCCGAGTGGAACGCAGGCATGACAGTGAAAAGCCCGTTCAAAATCACGTTTCAGCAAGAAAGGCAAGAGACTACTCCCAATGTTCTTAAACGGGCCAGGATGAACAAGCGGAACGACAATCGCCGCTTTGGGCTTAGAACCGTCAAACTTCAGAAACGAAACTTCAACATCGGCGTCTTCGCCAAGTTTTTCAAGAAAGCTCTCAATCGGCTCATTGAGCCCTACCACCCAGTTAAGCATGAACGCTTTGAAAAGCGACATAGAAGGTACGCCATATGTTCGTCGTCCTTGGCGGTCTATTAATGAGATAAAAAGAAGCGCGGATGCTAGGCATAAGATGGGCGTGACAATAATAAAGGGAAGCAACTGAACGGGGATTGCATTATCGATTCCCGCCCAAAAAAGCATGAAAGCTACGATGCTGCCAAAAGGCTGAAGAAGCGAAGCGACCGTAGCTCGAACCTGCCCAGCGGAGGACACGGAAAAGAAAACCACAGCCCTAAGAGTCAGCACGACACAAAAGCCCAGAAGGCAAAATCTAATCCATATCCAGAAACCAAATGCGGCTCCAAAAACGACTCCTAAGACGATGAAAGGTATCCAGAGAACCCAGCAGAACAGCGTGAGACCCACTGTTCGGCGAATGTTGAAAACTGGGTCGCGTCTCAAAACCACATTGCTGAGAACATAATCAAAAAAGAGATTTATTGAAAGGAGAGAAACACCCAATAAAAGGCTGAGGGCAAGCCAGTCGAACGAACGGAAGAGCGAAAAAGTGGAAAACCCAACAACGCCTATGCAGAACACTGCAACCCAACCCAGCGCTTTCTTGAAAGGTGGGAGAAAGAAGAGAGACGAGTAATGTTTCAGCGCGCTGTTCATGGATTGGTTCAGGGATCTGTCACTCGCCAAGTTCGCCATCTCAAGTCGGGTTGTCTATGAAATTGGACATGCCTATTAAAGTCTAGCTAACTTCGAGACGCAACAAACGTGACGGTTGAGACAAGATTAAAGTAACATAAGGATAGAATAGAGAGAATTTTAACATAAACTTATCAAAAAACTAAGCAGACCAGAAGCTCTTCAAAACCGCTTAACCATCGACTCAACATTCCAAAAGGGGGCAATTGTTTTATCTATAGAGCACGTATTACTATGAGTTTGCGAAGTCTATGCCAGAGCCAGAATTGCCCCTATCCATATTCCACATGCTCGAAAAAAACGTGGGCAAAAAAATCAGGGTCATTCTCGATCCCGCTTACGGTTTTGAAGGTACCTTGGTGGCGGTTACTCATCAGCCCTCTGGAATCTGGCTTTCAGATGCCGAAGCCGTGGTGCTAAGAGCTACAATTGCTCAACCAATCCCTCAAGTTGCTAGTAGACAAGAAATGAGCGAAATCTTCCTTCACCTAAACTCTGTCCAGAGAATAGAGGTTTTGCATCCGCCTCGGCGTTAAGAAGGAAAGAACACTTTTGCCAACACGGATACGACAACAAGCGACACAGCTAATACCATAAGGAGTTCAGGCCTAATTTTGACGCCTTCAGTTTCTTCTTCGAAGAACCTAAGTAGACCTGCGCTTGCAGCCGGCATCGGACTTTTGCTTTCTTTCTTTTTCTTACTCATTCCAAGTTCCCTACTTTCAACTGGAGAAGTAAACTCTCACGATTCTTCTTATTAACATTGTGTCTTCTCCGAAAATTCAAGCTGACAGAAAGAGAAATGAATTAGACAAGTAATTCGTCCACTTAAGCCTTATACACTCGATTAGCACACGGATTGGGTTGGTTGTGTGCAATGCACATTTGCGAGTTTCAGGAGATGATGAAACGTCTGTACTTCCACCGAGATTCCGAACGCGGAGTCAAAGGAACATATGAGTGGCTTGCAGATGAACTCCAAGAATTATATGAAGCCCTTGAAGAGGGAGATAAGGAAGCCGCTGAGAAAGAGTTCGCTGACGTGATCGCATGGCTTGCATCGCTCGCCAACATAACTGGTATTGACTTGGAGAAAGCCGCAGTCAACAAGTATAGCGATAAATGCCCAAAATGCCAGCAGTCTCCCTGTCACTGTACGTTCTAGCTAATCAACCGCTTCTGTCCACGACCAGTCAATAACCAAGAGTAAGGTCTGGTCCCCTTTCGGACAACTGTACCCTCGGCTTCCAGAAGGCGTAAGTGGTGGATCACAACGCCGTAGGACAAGGATGCTTCCTTCGAGATTGCTGTCGCATTCGAAGTCCTCTGATCCAGAATGGCAAGGACAGCGGTTCTGGCTTTTAGCCCAGTTTTAAAGTTCTTGATTCTCTGCAAATAAGCATTCGGGTGATAAGGTTCTTTGATTACGCCTCACCTGATTCTTGATTTGATGATTTGTGCTGAAAAGCTTTCGCTTACGTGAAGTCTATGAGGCTGACCTGTTTGGCCTTCTTGTTATCGAACAGTGACGTGATTTCATCGCGGATTAAGGCTATCCGTTGAGTGTAGTAGTTTGGCAGGCCATACTTGTCAATCAACTGCTGCGCTGCATCCAGGTATTTCTCGATGCCGCCCCGGTAAACAGTCAGGGTTAACGGACCGCCGCAGAAAAGACACTTTCCACGCAGAGGCAAACGACGAAAGCGTTTGTTGCAGGATTTGCATCTAAAAGCCTGAGTTGAGAAAGCTCGCAAGTTCCCAGCAATATCTCTTATGAAATGGGTTGTCAACACCTTCAAAGCGACACGGCGTACGTCAACGGCTTCGATTCTGCTTCCTAACTCCAGCTGCATATTCAGCTTCTCGATCATCGACGTGAACTGTTTGTACGAGCTTTCTGCGTTGCCAATGTTTATGTTTGAAACTGGAGCAGTAAAATTGAAACTCTCAAACTGCGCTTCCGTTCCAAGCCTATGACTAACCAAATCCATCGCGGCGCTAACTTGCTTAGCTTCCGCCCGGACTAGGGTTTTTTCATAAAACTCAAGAGGATAAGCCTCGTCAACATCGAAATCGTGCGCTTGCCTCTGCACTTCCCGAGTGTTAACAAACGGAATCAACAACAAAGGCGCGTCCATGATGCCACCTATCTGCGCGGGGAGGTACCTGCGGGAAAAGTTCAGAAGCGTATCTAACGCTAGCATTATGGTGTCCTCATCACCATCACAGTCTCGACGTTTAGCTGAGTGCCAAATTGGATGGGCATAGCAAACATTAACATCCGTGAACCCAACAATCCGACCTAAGATACTGACGCAGGTGTGGGGAGCTAAACCCATGATCAAATGACCGAGCAGCTCGTCGGGTTTCTTTATGTTATAATAGCTTGGAAGCTTGTAGACTTTATTGAGAAGCTCATCGACGAAACCAGCTGTCTGCACAAAGTACTCGCCCGCGCTCCTCGGTATGATAACATCTTGGATTTTTAATTCACAAACTTGATCAGGGTCGTTTAACGGTGCACCAGAGATATCGCAATTATATCCAAGATGCTTAAGTGCGTCAACACTGACTCCGACTTCGCCAGGTTTGAAATGCGTTAAAGGCGCATTAGTAGCATCGAAACGCAACGTCCCATCCTTGTAAACCGACAAATCATACTTCGCCCGCAAAACACCCTTCTCGATAATCTCAGGAGTCTTATCCTCATTGATTAACCCCTTAACACCCTTCAAGAGCTTAGGAACCGGCACTTCAAGGAAGCGACAAGCCTCTTCAAGCAGTTCCTTAAAATTAACCGCTTGCCGCTGGTAAGAAACAGCATCAGCTTTGCATATTGAACACCCATTCTCCCTCAAAGGTTTTCCACAGCGAGGACAACTCTTTTCGATGACGGTCTCGCAGTCGCAATCGTTACATTTAACCTTGAAAGTGTAAGTCTTACACGAAGGGCATTTGCGTTTAGCGATCTCAACAAACACTGGACCTTTTTTTGCCGCATCCACAAGATCCCTCCGAGACCCGCCAGCCAAGCTAACTGGGAAAAGCGCGTGAACCAGAGGTTTCATCTCACGCCTCTTCGCTTTCTCAGGACGCCCCATACGCGCTCCAACATAAGTAGGCGCCTTATCTCTAACATCAAGTCCGCAAAGCTGACTAATTGCTTTTAGCGGGGTGTTAGCCGAAGATTCCAACGACCGAGAAGCACCGTATCCAAGGCAGAAGGCAAACGTGAAAGCATCATCGCCTTCAAGCACAATCATTCCATCCTGTATTCTGTGAGGTGCAAACACTCTTCTAAGAGCCTGAGACACAGTCGGTTCAAACGCTCCAACAACTCTATGGGCTATCTCATTCTCAAGTACCACTTCAGAAGCCAATAACCAGTCCCTGAGAAGTGCAACCTCAGCTGCAGATGACAAATTCGACCAGAAAAACGTGTACTTTGGATGCAGAGGCACCTTTAGATGCAGAGAGAGCAGCATAGCTTCTTTTGCAGTGGGAACGTTGCCGAATGGCTCCTTCAAAAAAGTTTCAAGTTTCATCTGCGGAACCTGAGCACTCAACGCTGCTTTCTCAAAATCGCCCTCAAACAAATCCGCGATTGCTTTATTGACGTCTTCGATCCACCATTCCTCAACATAGCCTGATGGTGAAAGCGCCTTGCTAGTGTATAGGAAATCGCCAAAACTGATCAAGATGTCGCCTAAGAAGAGTATTTTCTCAATTTTGCCTTTCAACTGAGGGAAGCTCTTAAGAGAAACACGAACGATTGAACCATCCTTTAACAAAACAACGGGCGGCTCGATAGAGTCCACTGGAACGGTGACGCAGCCTTTCCCAGGAAGCTCCAAACGCATTTGAGTTCCAGTAGCCAAGAAATTTTCCACCACGAGCATCGTAGCTGGGTGAATGCCCACTGCAGAAAGGCCAGTGTTCCGCGACCGCCCATACCTTAGTCTAAAGCCACCTCTTCGGGAAGGAAACGAGAAGATGGGGCGGCCAGCAATAACGTCGTCCATAAACCCAGACGACTTTTTCTCAGATTTCTTGCGAAATTCTCTAAGCCAATCCCAACCTTGAAACCCAAGCTTTTCTATAATCGTCAAAACCTTAGGCGCTCTTCCGACGATGCCATCATTCAAGACGCGTAGAGCGCCACCCCTGACTCTGTTAGTCTCCACCCTCTCAAGGTTCCTGAAAGAAGAAACCTCCACGGGATCCGATTCCGTGCCCGTAACCTCAACAGGCAGCAGGTCAAGCGCCTTCCGCAACTCCTCATCTGGAATGTGATATTGAAAGCGCCCCACGGAACGCTCGTACAGCCTTAGCTCCTCGATGAAACGAGATATCTCTTCAGCGGTTGGTTTATATCGGTCGAGACCTAACAGGCGACGAACAAAATCTCCAACAACAAGAGTTAACGCTTGATCGGTTCCGCCCGCCGACCTAATAGGTCCCGCGAAGTATATCGCCAGATACTTGGTTCGGTCCATATTGGTTTTAATTTTCACACGTGCTACTCCCTGGATAGGCGCAGCCGTAAGCCCCTCCGTAAATATTGCTAAGGCAGTTCTGATTGCTTGTTCAGCAGCGGCTTCAGGCTCCAAGTGCCCAAACTTGCCATAAACAATCTCTTCAGCAATTTTGAAAGCTATCTCTTCCCTCTGGAGTTTCGCTGCGAGTTCACGAATGCTTACAGCCACATCTTTTGGTCCTACAAGACCTTCGACCAAGTCGGCGATGTCTTTTGCGATTATGCATTCAGTCTTCAAAGACGGGTCAAACCCTTTTGACCTGGCGCTTTCGCTTACAGCGTACAGTCCTTGCAGGGTATGCTCCATTTGGGCGATGTAGCCCTGATATCTTTCGCTTATGCCGTGGTTCAATGACTAGCTGTCCTCACGCTGTTTGTTGACTTCGAGTCTATTTTGTGTTTCTAGGATAAAACCGAAAAAGCACGTTCACTAGAAAAACTTGGCTCGGCGGATTCAATTAGAAAACTAACATTTGCTAGGCCTTGCTACCTTTGATTCCGGCGATTATTTCTGAAATTTTCCGCCCCACGTCATTACCCTCAAGTACGTTACCAGTCACAATCACGTCAGCCCCTGCAGAGGCGGCTGCAAACGCCTGCTCTTTAGTCCTGATTCCCCCTCCAACGACAACGGGAATGTCAATATAATGCTTCACGACCCGAATCATTTCTGGAGGCACCGGATTCTTGGCGCCCGACCCTCCCTCTAAGTAAACGAAGCGCATACCAAGATACTGCCCAGCAAGTGCATGCGCAGCGGCAAGTTCAGGCTTGGTGTAAGGTACAGCGATTGCTTTGCCCACAATGCCAGCAGTGCCGCCCTCGCCCACAATTACGTAGCCCATCGGAATCGGCTCCAACCCATACTTTTTCACCAAAGGGGCTCCCAGTACCTGAGCGCCCATCAAGAAGTAAGGATCAGTGGAGTTCAAAAGAGACATAAACCATATGGCGTCTGCGTGGCGACTGATTCCTGTTATGTTGTTTGGAAAAAGAATCGTTGGAATCTTGACGGTGCTTTTAATCGCTTTTACCACGTCGTCAAGGTGAATCTGCGAAATAAAAGTTGAGCCTCCGACCATTATTGCTGAAGTTCCGCTGGACTTGGAGTTTTCAGCTATTTTTGAAGCCTGCTGAGGCGACAACTTTTCAGGATCGATAAGGGTCATGTGAATCGAACCTTCTGCCCTGATTTTATCCAGCAAGTACTTTTCTACATTGCCGAGCAAATTGAATCCTTCCAGCTATGTTCCATTAACTTTGGCTGGGGACGGACGTCTCGAGGCACCGTAGACTTTGTCGGTGAACATGCAGTAAACGTCAACTTCGCCCTGAGCAGATTTCAGTAGAAATTCTTCCTGAAGACCACAACTACTGCAGCCTACCACAGCGCGACCATCTTCCCTGAAAATCTCGACTCTAACAGTTTCCTTTCCACATCTGGGGCAAGAGAAGAACTTGGGTAATCGCTTCTTTGGAATGTGAACAACTTTACGTCTTCTTCTCCCCATAACACATCCTTCTGAAACGCAAGTAACGCTCATTGAATATTTATGTTTGTCCTTAAATACTTGCCTACACCCATAAAACAAAAGGACAAGTGAGCCAACGTGAGACTTACCCCTTCAGTCCTAGAATTGGATTTGCCAGAAGTCGAGAAGAGAATCACAAGGTTCATAAAAGAATACGTGGAAAAATCAGGGGCAGACGGAATCGTTCTGGGATTGTCCGGCGGTGTAGACAGCAACACGATAGCTGCGCTTTCAAGTTTATCAATAAGTGGAGAACGGGTGATGGGACTTTTGCTTCCAGAGCAAGAAACCTACAATCAGAAAGACATAAGCGACGCAATGACCGTTGCGGACAAGTTCGGGTTGAAGACACAGGTTTGTGACATCACACCCGTTCTAAAGAGCGTTTACAAGACAATACCAATATTTGATCATGCAGACAAGCTCTGCAAAGGCAATATAAAGGCAAGAACCAGAATGATTTACCTATACTACTACGCCAACAAGCTTAACAGAATCGTCTGCGGAAGCTCCGACAAGTCAGAAACCATGATGGGCTACTTCACAAAGTGGGGCGACGTAGCCGCAGACATATCGCCTATAATGGATTTGTACAAAACTCAGGTTCGCAAACTCGCCGAACACTTGGGCGTCCCCAAGGAACTCGCTACAAAACCGTCCACCCCCGCCTTATGGCCCGAGCAATTTGCCGAGACTGAACTGGGAATAAAATACGAGACGCTTGATCTAATCTTGTACGGACTTGAAAGGTTCATGAACCAAGAGGAGATTTCATTGCAACTGAAAGTTGACGAAGCGATTGTTAAGAAAGTCAAAAACAAGTGGCTTGCGGCAGAACACAAAAGACGAGTGCTACTGGCGCCAAAACTTGGGTTCAGGACTGTAGGGACCGACTTCAGGCTCCCAAGAAGTGCCTGGTAAAAACAGAAGGATGAGAGAATGAAAGAAAGAATAACTTTAGCCCTCGCGCAGATAAGCAGCAAACGCGAAGACAAGAAAGAGAACTTGAAAAAAATCGAAGAGTTGACAATAAAGGCGAAAGAGCAGTCAGCAGACCTTGTGATTTTTCCAGAACTTTGCTTGACAGGTTACGTTGTGAGAGATCAGCTTTATGAACTGGCTGAAACAATCCCAGGTCCTTCGACCAAGCAAGTAGAAGCTCTTGCGCGCAAGACTGGAATGCACATTATTTTCGGCATGCCTGAACTGAGTGAGAAAGCGAAAGCCACTATGTTCAATACATCCGTCTTCGTAGGACCCAAGGGAATAATCGGGAAATATCACAAGATGTACTTGCCCACTCATAGCGTTTTTGAAGAGAAACGGTATTTCCGTCCAGGCTATCAAACTACTTCATTTGCAACTGCACTCGGGGACATAGGGTTGTGCATATGTTACGACTTGTTTTTTCCAGAGGTAACTC
Source organism: Bathyarchaeia archaeon (assembly GCA_035288165.1). Classification (GTDB taxonomy): domain Archaea; phylum Thermoproteota; class Bathyarchaeia; order Bathyarchaeales; family Bathycorpusculaceae; genus UBA11855. The sequence continues at coordinate 904 of DATEAU010000110.1, read as the reverse complement.
GCCTAACCAGATTGGAAGGTTCAAAATTAATTGTGTGTATCTCGGCTTCGCCGTCGGTTCGCAGAAGCTACTTTGAGATCTTGACGGCAGCTAGAGCCTTGGAAAACACGGCTTACTTAGCATACGTAAACCTGGTGGGAGTAGAGGATGGACTGCAATTCTGGGGAGGAAGCAGGCTCATAAATCCAACAGGTGACATCGTAGCAAAAGCGAAGTATGACGAAGAAGACTTTGTATTGTGTGAAGTGGATTTTAATGAGATGCGGCCAGCAGAAACATTCATTCCAACTCTCAGGGACTTGCGACCAGAACTTTTTGGCGAATTGAAAAAGCGCTCAGAAAACCTATGAAAAGGAAAACCTTCTGGAAGTTAGCGTATCAAGTTTTGCTTTGCAAATAAAACCTTTCAAATCACAGTTGCATCACAGCCACCTCACTACGTCATCACAGAGAGGCAATCACGTGTGATTATCACGTGACAAGTGACATCACGCAGAAAAATGGGACTCAACAAAAGGGGATAATTATCGATTTAGCAAGATCAGCCGAAAGCACGGAGGCAACTATTAAAGTGGTTTCATTTCAACCAAGTAGATTGGATTAAAGGACTGAAAGGTTGCAAAAATAGGAGTAAAAAATAATTTTCTGAGAATTAGTCTTTAATCTTAAAAGATTACAAATAGGAACCCAAACCATAAATAAAGGCATTTTTTCAGGCATAAGATCATAATATGCTTATGGAATATAGATTTTAACAAATAAATCGATTTTCTAAGGTATAGCATAGGAAAAAGTTCGTGGTTTCAAGGCGATCACAGAAATTGTTTGGACCGAGATAGGTTTAAAAGCCGAACGAGTATACAAAACTGTATCCATTTACAATGAGGGATGGGGCACTAGTTTG
>DATEAU010000109.1:0-8918 GCA_035288165.1 Bathyarchaeia archaeon | reverse complement strand
GGAAACTTGAAGAAGAGTTTTATTTGAGCAATGCGCTATTATAGTATTGATTAGAAAAGGACTTACAGTATGTTATCAACAATTGATGATGCAACCTTGATGAAAGTGGCAGCCGCCCTCGGCGAAGAAGACGCCGTGAAGCTGATTGAGACCCTCAAGGGCGCCGAAGAAACAACCGATGACGAGATAGCCACAAAAACTGGCATCCGATTGAATACCGTACGCAAAATCCTCTACAAGCTTTATGACCATTCGCTTGTGAGTTTAAGGCGAACCCGCGACCCCAAAACGGGATGGTTCATTTTTCACTGGAGACTCCAGCCCGACCAGCTTGAAGGCTTCATACTGAGCCAAAAACGCAGAGTTCTGGAGAAGCTGAGCGTACGGTTAGAGTACGAGCGAAACCATGATTTCTATTATTGCAGTACAGTGGGATGTAAGCGTGTGCCGTTTGAAGAAGCGGTTGAGCTTGTTTTCCACTGTTCCACCTGCGGCAAGCCCTTAGCGCACTCCGATAACTTAAATATCGTTGAGAAACTCGGGACGAAAGTTGACGTGCTAAGGAAGGAACTTGGTGAGTGAGAAGCTTCCGTCAAGGGAGCAAGCAATAAGACTTTTGCATGAAAGTGGATGCTCCGCCAGAGTCGTGAGGCACTGTGAGGCGGTGGCGAAACTGGCGGTTGAAACCGCGGACACCCTCCGCAAGAAAGGGTTGACTGTTGACGTTGCACTTGTGGAAATAGGTGCTCTTCTTCACGACGTAGGGCGTTCCAAAACTCACACCGTCCATCACGCGATTGTTGGAGTCGAAATAGCGAAGTCGGCAGGGTTGCCTGAACTCGTTGTTTCCATTATTAAGAGGCATGTGGGAGGGGGAATAACGGCTGACGAAGCGAACGGTCTAGGGTGGCCAACTGATGATGTTTATGTTCCTTTTACTTTGGAGGAGAAGATTGTTTCGTACGCTGATAAGTTGATTGCAAGCGGCAAACGCGTGCCTGTTGAGAGAACGATTGAACAGCTATCCAGAGAAGCCAAACCCGAAGCTTCGCGTAGAGTTCGAAAACTTCATGAAGAAATTGATGAATTAATCGGCGACCGACCTTGACCACGCATACCCTTCTTGCGAGAATCTACAATCCCCGTCAGTTAAGACAGATTGAGGACATGCTGAAAGTTCCATTCGAAGGATTAGATGTAGACGTGAAGTTCGAGGGTGCTGCCGTTAACAGGTGGGTTCAACTTGACGTTTCTGGCGAAGACGAAGCCATCGCGACAAACTATCTCGCCAAGGAATTCGGTTTCTGTCCCACGGCTTCTGAGAACGTGCAGAGAAACGTGGCACTGAAAGGGTACATTGTTGAGTTGGGAAAACGCTCGGAGGAGCTGCGTGTTGACGTTGGGGTTTTCCAGCCTGCGACTGTTTACGCCGCTATACCGCTGCCCCACCTGCAAGCAGAACTTGTGGATGGACGAAAGCGTACATTGAAGGAAATAGTTGAACTCTTCGGTTTCTACGAAGACCTGCCAGTAAACGTCAAAATCACAACCGTTGACAAAACAGAAAACCGCATGGAAGCCGAGTTATCTACTGAACAGGCGGACCAGTACGTTTCTTGGCAAGAGTCCCTGCTTGACAGGCTCATCGTTCTAGGTTCATCGCTCCACGAAGTAAAAAGAACCTTGGACTACACAGGACTAAACAGAGACATCATAGCCGTGGAACCTTTAGGCACGTTCGAACATGCTTTAACGTGCAAACTCGGAACCGACGCCGCGGGGTTAATCTCGAAAATCGGCAGAAACCTCAGAAACGCAAGATTCACGGTATTTAATTCGCGGAAAATCAGGGAATTTCTTAAATCTACATCTTTCTCCTAATATGGATTTGGACCAGACCGTCGAAGATTTAAGCGGTTCAAGGTTGCCCATCCCAAGTTAGCCGACGAATCTTGCGGATGAACAATCGTATAGAGAAGGAGTTTTGGTAAGCATGTTGGTGAGAAGAGAGTTGGGATTGGGCTTTGACCAGTTTTGCTGTGGAAATATGGGGTGAGACCGAGGCATCAAACTGATTGATTCGTGCGATGGAGCAATTTGAATGGGATGGCATGTGCTTAGCACTTCTCTTTTTTGTTTAGAATCCCCTATTCATCTGAAGTCTGGAAGAAGAAAAAATTGCTGTTTCTAGAAAAAAAGTGTTTTTTCTTCTTCTAATTAGAAGTTGTTGTTCACCTAAAAATCAGACCGAACAACAACTTCTCCCATCCTGCGTTCGCTAATCTCCAATAGAACATAGCCCTAAACAGCAACTACTAAAAGAATGGAGAGTTGACCAAAATGCAAACAGAACAACGGACTAATAAGTACAAATTACACTCCAGAAACTTTCTTCCGAGCACTAGAGTCCTAAGTTGAGTCAGCTAGTTGTTGAATCTACTTATAGTCTAAATAAGGAGGTGTGCGAAAAAATCGCATATCAGTCTCAAGGAAAAAAACGTTTTCGGAGTTGAGTTCGAGTTTTTATTGGTAGTTCATAACTCTTTTTAGCCTCGCACAGGACAGTCTTGTTTGCTGGTGACTGGACAGTGAAGGTGCCTCCAAAGAAGCGTATAGACCAACTCAAATTACGCTTTTCCTGGATAATGCTAGAAACCAGCGTAGTCAAGCAGCAACTTTTCTGGTACGCCATAAGCATCACTATTTACGCTTGGTTCATGTTCTGGATTGCCTACGACATCTTCGTCTGGCGCAAACCGCTCCTTGAAGGAAACATAACGAACTACATCGGCGCAGCAGCGTCAATAGCGTTCATCTGGGCAGAAGCAAAGTTCTTAAAAACAAAACAGTCAAAGAAAATACCCGATCCAACGGGAGAGCCAAAACCACGAAAAACACGAGAAAAATATGTCCAACAACCAAAAATCCAACAAAACCAGACCCACCCAACAGCAACCTCACCATCACAAGAAAGCACTAACAAAACCTCATGCGTCCATCACATAGAATACATCAAAAACCAACAAAACCAAACCCAGATGCCCAACGAATGCCTGACATGCACAAACCTAATCCAATGCCTCAACAACGAAAAACAAAAAACAACAAAAACCAACCGAAAAACAACAAGCACCGAAAACTCAACAAACACATCTAAAACCAAACGAAAAAAACGAAACAAGAAAAACTCCACCAACCAACAACCAAAACCCCGACCAAAAACCCGGAAACAAAAAGGTCCCCTCTTAATCAGCGGATCTTAACCAAAATAATCAGGACTCCTTATTCTTACCCCATTCCCGGATACCACTTGCAGCCCTAAACAATCTCGAACTAACAACAAAATAACTCAACAATAACCGACCTCCAATGAGCAAACCGCAACTTAACGATTTCATTTGAGAAGCAGACTTTTGAGTGGGCTGAGCCGGATTCGGACCGGCGACCTTTGGCTCGTAAAGCCAGCAGTTACAAAAAACCCTAATATCTAAGAGACAACAAGTTAGTACTGGATAAAAGGTTGGTTTAACATGAAAAAGTTTTACGACACAATAACCATAGCAATACTTTGCCTTTCAATAGCTACATTAATTTCATTCACCGTTAACGCCCAGCAGACAGATTCTTGGCCAACGTTTCACGGTGACACAGCACACACCGGATACTCGACATCAACAGGACCAACTACAAACCAAACCCTCTGGGTTTACGGCACAAACGGTTGGATAGTATCTTCCCCAGCGGTAGCAAATGACGTAGTCTACTTCACTTCCTCCGACAAAGGCTACTTCAATACTTCTAACAACAATCTTAACGCCGTAAACGCTAAAGATGGAACAAAAATCTGGAACTACTCAACTCAAGACAAAATCTACAGCTCCCCCGCAGTCGCAAACGGCATAATCTATTTCGGATCAGACGACCACGCAATATACGCATTAAACGCAACCACAGGCGCCTATATTTGGAAATGCATCACCGACGGCCAAGCGCAGAGTCCTCCAACTGTCTCAGGCAACATAGTCTATGCAGGTTCAAACGACAACAAACTCTATGCCCTTGACGCCACTTTAGGTATGCCAGTATGGAACTTTACAACTGGCGGCGATGTTACATCTTCTCCAGCAGTAGTCAACGGCGTAGTCTACTTCGGATCATACGACCGCAACGTCTACGCTCTCGACGCTTTAACAGGCGCCAAAAAATGGAGTTACACAACAGGAAGCGTCGTAGCATCCTCGCCAGTTGTCGCTGATGGTAAAGTTTACATCGGTAGTTTTGACAACGAAACTTACGCCTTAAATGCTGACACTGGGGCTTTAGTCTGGAAGGTTACAACTGGCTATGACCAGTGTGTTCAGGCTTCCCCTGCTTTCGCTAATGGAGTAATTTACACTGGTGGTGCATTCGACCATAAGGTCTATGCTTTAGATGCTGCAACTGGCGCTATAAAATGGACTTATACAGCTGGTGCAGGGATAACATCAGCTCCCGCAATAGTTGGCAACGTCGTTTACGTTAGTTCTACTTTGGATAACACAACGTACGCTCTTAATGCAGAAACAGGCGATTTCATATGGAGCTTCCAAACAGGCGCCAACATATACTCATCACCCGCAGTAGTCAATGGCGTTGCATACTTTGGCTCCTACGATGGTAACCTTTACGCGGTCGGACAAGCAGCAGGCACTTCAGGTTCAGAACAAGGCTTACCAGGCATCGCCTACTACGCCATAGCCATAGTAATCTTGGTTGTGGTGATCGCTGGTACCATTGTAGTGATTCGAAAACGGCGTTAACGCCACCTTTTTTTTAATTCTGTTGAACGTATCATTTTGTGTGTATTTTCTCAGTTTCATTAAGAGAAGAAGATAGAAAAATTAGTGTTTCTTCTTCTACTTCCTTCCTAGTAAATAGTGGACTATCTCATATTGGCTTGAATCTAAAGACCTGATGGTGGGCCGAGCCGGATTCGGACCGGCGACCTTTGGCTCGTAAAGCCAACGTCCTAACCAAGCTAGACGATCGGCCCTTGTTTCTCTTGTTCTGTTTTTTTCTTTGCTTGGTTGGATTTTAAGGTTTGGTGTGCTAGAGGCAGTCATTTGCAGTAGTTTCAGTTAAGTGATTTGCGAACGGTTATTAATTGGTTGGTTAATAATGGGAAAGAAGATGAGAACTAGTCGTATTCGCTATTTACAAGATTTGCGGGTGATGATATGAAAAAAATACTATGCACTGGTGCTGGAGGACCAGCAGGAATAAACTTCATACAATCACTACGCATAGCACCTGAACAGATGGCGATTGTTGGTAGTGAAGCGAACAAGTTTTATGTGCATTTGGCGCCTACAGAAAAGCGATATTTGGTACCCAGAGCTATTGATCCAAGCTACGTGGATAGGTTGAACGAGATTATCCGTTTAGAGAATATTGATTTCTTGCACGCACAGCCCGATGTAGAAGTGGAAGCAGTTTCAGAGAACAGGGAGCGAATAAATGCGGAAGTCTTTTTGCCGTCGAAGGCTGCGGTGCGTGCGTGCCAGGATAAGTTGGAGTCTGCAAAGGTTTGGAAGCGGAAGGATGTGCCTGTTGCGCGGACTGTTGAACTGCAGAATGAGCAGGATGTTGATGTGGCGTTTCGGGAGTTGGGGAGTCCGATTTGGATTCGGGCGAGGCGCGGGGCTGGTGGCAAAGGAAGCACGCCTGCGGATAATCGGGAGACGGCGGTTTCGTGGATTCAGTACTGGAGAGGCAGGAAGGTGAAATGGGAGTTTATTGCTCAGGAGCATTTGCCAGGAAGGAACATAGCGTTTCACAGTCTATGGCGGAATGGCGAATTAGTGACTTCGATGGCTCGGGAGCGTTTGGAGTACATTTACCCGTATCTTGCGCCTTCAGGAATCATGGGAACACCAGCCGTGCAGCGAACGGTGCATGATGAAGCGGTGAACAGGATCGGGACTGAGGCAGTGTTGGCTATTGACTCGGATTTCAGTGGTATAGCGTCGGTGGATTTGAAAGAAAACGCGTATGGTATGCCGTGTGTCACGGAGATTAATCCTGGCAGGATGTTCACGACGAGCTACTTTTTCTCTTTTGCCAGCAAGGTTCTGCGTGGGGATTATTGCGCGAATATTCCGTATTTGTACTCTCGGTTGGCATTCAAAGAATCGGTTCCTGAAATGCCGAAGTACAATGTTCTGCCAGCTGACGTTTACTGGATCAGGCATATGGATGCGCCTGCAAGACTAGTTAAAGACGGCAAAGTTCTCGGGGCAATGTACGAGTGATTGAAGCCGTCGTTTTCGACTTGGATGGTACGCTGGTTCGACTGCCGATTGATTATGACAGACTTTTTGCGGAGTTCAGTCAAATAATGCGTGTCAGCAATGTGCGTCCGCTTGTTGATACCGTTTCAAGGGTGGATGGAAAAACGAGGGCTCTTGTTTTCGCCGCTTGGGAGAAAGCCGAGCTTGCCGTGGAAAAAGACATTTCAGCCAACGAAGAGGGCATGAAAATCTACAAGACGCATGCGGATAATCGGAAGGCGCTGGTTACGCTTCAAGGAAAAGCCATAGTTGAAGCAATTCTGAGGCAGTTCGACTTGTCATTTGACGTGGTTGTAACCAGAGAAGATGCGTTTGTCAGGGTTGACCAACTCGAAAAAGCCATCGGTAAACTTAACGTAAATATTCGCAATGTTTTGTTTGTGGGAAACACTGATGGTGATTCCGCCGCCGCTGAGAAACTGGGCTGCCATTTCCTTAAGATAAGCTAATTGTTAGGTTGGCTGTTCTTTTCCGCAATAGGAGCAGTATCTGTCGTTATGAGAGATTGGTTTGCCGCAATGGACGCAAAATCTTTGCGGTTGAGGCTGAGGTGTTATGTATGGCTGTGGGATTTCGCCCAGGTTGGCGTAGGCTAGGAGAAAGAAGATTCCTCCGATGAATATGCCGAAGAATAAGCCGATTATTCCAAGTATGAGGCTGTTGGTGCGCGCTTGCCCGTATTTTCCCGAGTCGATGGCCTTTACAGTTGACCATGCGAAGAATGCGAGTATGATTGCTGGGATGAACAAGATAAGAAATACGGTTAGAATTACAAAGAACGGAACTGTGCTGACGCTTGCGGGTGGCGTGATTGGGTCGGGAAACGTAACTGTGGATACTGCTGCGGCAAAGATTATTCCTGTAATTAGAAGACCGAGAATTGCTAATGCGGCGGTTATGACGTAGAATATGAAGCCGATGAAAGCGTAGGTTCTTGCCGTTCCATAACGTTGCGTACTCATTGTAACACCAGCTGAACGTTTACTGATTTGAAAATTTATGGTTTTCCTAAGCGGTTAAACTCGGGTTTCTGCAAAAGGTTCATATCTTTTGCTCTCTCCAACTCAGACAAGAAGGGTTGTTCTGTGAAAGTTCTTGTGCTTTATTACAGTCGAAGTGGAAATACGGAGAAGATGGCTAACGCCATCGCTGAAGGCGCCAGAAATGTTGCAAACGCTGAAGTGGAAGTGGGATACCATATTGATGCGGATGAACTAACAAAGTTCGACGCCATCATTGTCGGAGTCCCGACTTACCATCACGAAGTGCCCATGGATGTAAAACGTCTGTTTGAAGAAGCCGCCGAGAAAGGCATACCGCTTAAAGGAAAAACAGGTGTGGCTTTCGGCTCCTACGGATGGAGTGGAGAAGCGCCTAAACTGGTTTTAGAAATCATGAAGAACAGGTTCGAGATGCGCGTGACCGAACCGCCGTTGCTTGTGAAGTATACGCCTGATGAGTTCAGCTTGAACGTATGCCGAACTCTGGGGAAGCGCATTTCCGAAAGCCTTATTCAACAAGCCTAACATGTTTTCTGTTGGAGAGCGAAAAACGTGAGCGAAAAGAATGATTTGTTGGAGTTCATGAAGCGCCAGATAGCTATTGAGAACGAGATAGTGGCCTCCCTTAACAAGGGCGTGGCAGACATCAAGAACCCACCCGTGAAAGCCGTTCTCAAAGGCATATCACTAGACTCTGTTAAGCATGCTGAGCTTTACGCAGCCGCAGTCAGGCTTCTGACCGATGTTTCGCAGGCTTTGAGTCAAGAGAACCTCGATGCCCAACGGGCGCTCGTGGAGAAGCACATTGAGATGGAAGCTGAACTCATAAAGAAACTGGAAAAAATGATGCCAACCATTGAAAATAGCAAAGTAAAATTCCTGTTAAACACCATCTTTATGGATGAGAAAAGGCACCATGCAATGCTCAAGACGATTCTAGAAGTTATCGTTCACGCCGAAACCATCACGGAAGATGAATGGTGGGAAAGCCTGTGGGGTGGCTCACCCTTCCATGGTGCACCAGGCGGATAAAACAAGTAAACTGAAGACGCAGAAACGTATAGAGTGAACTCTTCGTTAATAATAGCTACCAGTCTCCCCTCCTTTTTAAGTCGCGACAGCTTAACCGTAAGCCGAGCAATACTCTTTTATTCTCAAAACCGCTAATCAACAACAGTGTTTTTGCGGTTGTTCTCTCAATGGAACACGAGTCTGAAATAATAGAATTAAGTGTTCGCGACTATGTCTCTCCAGAACGCGCTTGCAAGGTTGAAGATATCGCAAGAAGGGTTCCTCACGTTCTCGAGTCCTCTTTTGACCCTGTTTCCAATCGATTAACAGTGAAAGCCCACAGAGGCATGGTAACCGCGGAAGACGTAATCAAGCAACTTGGAAAGTGCAAGATTCCATGCGAAGTAGCCAATCCACCTCACGAAATGGCAGGCAAGAAACACGAAGGCATGAGGATGAAGACTCCTGCCAAGCATGACCATCACGCGATGATGGAGGGTGAGCTGAAAAGGCGTTTTATCGTAGCCGCGGTCTTCACGATTCCAACACTGATATTGTCACCCTCGATACAGCAGTG
>DATEAU010000108.1:0-4339 GCA_035288165.1 Bathyarchaeia archaeon | reverse complement strand
AGCACCTCATCGGCAAATGGATTCACGGGAATGATACGGAAACCGTGATTCTGCAAGTACTCGCTTACTTCGTAGCTTTCTTTTTCTGGTTCTCTCGATAGTCCTATTACGGCTATGGTTTTGCATTCGCTGAGGATTTTTTTGATTTCATCTCGGCTCAAAACTATACCTTCTCAAAAAAATTAGGGCGTTGCACTCAACTTAAGCTCGAAGAAGTGCTCTCTTCCGTTGCGTATGGCGTAGACTTTGACCGTGTCGCCGGCTTTTCTCTTATGTATCTCCTTAACCAAATTTTCAATTCTGCTGGTTTCAACATTGTCTATTTCCAAGATTATGTCGCCCTCGGTCATTCCAGCGTTTTCGGCAGGACTGCCATCGGCTACTTTAGTCACGAGTACCCCGTGGTCAACTGCTAAGCCGTAATAACGCGCTATTTCTCTGGTTATTGTTAAACCTATCACGCCGAGCCAAGGTCTGCGGGAGACTCCGCCTGACAGCATGTCGCTAGTGCAGGTTTTCGCCGAGTTGATTGGTATGGCGAAGCCGATGCCTTGAGCGAAGGGAATAATGGCTGTGCTTATGGCGACTACTTTGCCTTCCGTGTCCACGAGGGGTCCGCCGCTGTTTCCCGGGTTGATGGAAGCGTCGGTTTGCACTAGGTTCTCTATGAGTCCCCTTTCAGATTCGATTGTCCTGTTGAGGGCGCTTATTACGCCTGAAGTTACGCTGGGTCCACCTGCTAACCCGAACGGGTTGCCGATGGCATAGACTCTTTGTCCTACTCTGAGCTTGTCTGAGTCTCCCAGTTCTGAGGCTTGGAGGTTTTTGCCTTTCACTTTGACGATCGCGATGTCGTGCACGGCGCATACCCCGACGATTGTTCCTTCTAGGACTTCGTTGTTCCGGAGGATTACGCCGATTTTTTCTGCGCCTCCAACTACGTGGTTGTTTGTGAGGATTAAGCCTTCGTCGTCGATGATTGTGCCTGAGCCCATTCCTGCGACGGGGACAGCTTGGAAAAACATGTTGTGGACGAGTTTTATGGTGCTTATGTTGACTACGCAATTGCTTGCTTTTTCTATGGTGTCTAGGATTTTTTGTTCGTTGTCGGATGACATTTTTGTGCCTCTGATTAGTTTTTGGTGCGGTTTCTAATAAGTTTTCGATTTTTTCCCATGTGCAGGAGGTGGGGGTTGCGGGATTTGGGAAAATCTATATTAATATGACTTACGTAATATAAGTCATGACGTATGTCATGACGGGTCCCTTCCAAAAACAATCTTTTACACCCAATCTCTCACTCCTACCCGTCACGACATACGCCATATTATAACTGGATTTGAAAGTATGATTGAAGAAACGTTAGGCATGTCCAAAAACGGAGAGAAAAATCACGCTTTAGCAGAAATGATGAAAACAATTGGTGCTGAATGTCGTAATTGCACTCCTTTAACTCCGCTTGATTGCATAACTCGCTGCAATGTTTGGAAACTTAAAAACGAGCTCAGAACGCTCCGTGGCACCATGGATAACCCGAAGTTCATAAAAGACCTTTTCAACGTCCTTAAAAACAACACGAGGCTTCATATCTTGAGGGCAATCGTGAAAAACCGCCACTCAGTCAGCAAACTCCAAGAACAACTCAAGAAAGCAGGCTACACGCACAGTCTAGAAACCATCAACGAAGAATACCTGCGCCCATTGATTGCCGTTGGGTTGGCCGCCGAAGCCCAAGAACAGTATTATGCGACGATGTTTGGCGGTAGGCTAAATGATTTGCTTGAGACTTTTCCAGATTTCGTAGAGATTCTTCCCGCTCACTCGGAATGCTACGAGGAAACAGCCCTCGACGCGTTACTCTCAGGACCGAAAACCTTTGAGGAAATGGAAGCCTGCCTTTCGCCAAAAATTGCCTCACGGATACTGAAGCGATTGAAAACAGTCGACTTGATAGATGCTCCTGAAGAGAGGGACTATGTGTTTTTCTTCCAGTCGAAACGCGACCCAGGCAAAGAAACTTTTGCTGAAACCGAGCAAAAAGTGTATGCTAACATTCCAAGCGATGGAGTTGCTGCCAAGAAACTTGCTGACAAGTCAGGAATCTCACTGAGGCGCACGTACAAGCACCTTAGAGGGTTGAAAGGCAAGAAACTCGTGTTCACTAGAAGGACCCCGAAAGTGTACACGTTAACCTTGAAAGGTGAAAAGTTGGCTTCGCTGCTCCGTAACCTACAAGGTCTGGTTGATGAAGTTTGGCAGTCTTCTGAACAAGTTGTCAGCCTAGAAAAATCCTGACTGTAACGCAGTCATATTCTCTATTCTCTTTTGTTTCGAGTTTTCCTATAGTTTTGCCCTTCTCAATAGCAACGCGTTTACCGTTACGCTGATTGAGCTCAGTGACATGGTTACTGCTCCGAACTCTGGTGCAAGAACTATGCCCAAGGGCACAAGTGCTCCAGCGGCTATTGGGATTGCCACAACATTGTAGCCTGTCGCCCAGACTAGGTTCTGGTTCATCTTTTGCATGGTTTTCTTGCTAAGTCGTATCAGCTTAGCGACGTCCCTGGGGTCATTCTTGATTAAGACCACATCTGCGGATTCCACGGCAACATCTGTCCCTGCCCCGATTGCTACGCCCACGTCGGATTGAACCAGCGCTGGCGCATCATTTATCCCATCTCCAACCATGGTCACTCTTTTTCCCTGATTCTGAAGCGTTTTTATGCTGTCCGCTTTCTGTTCTGGAAGAACCTCCGCGAAGAAGGTATTCAATCCTAACTCTTTGGCAACGTAAGCGGCGGTCTGTTTGTTATCGCCCGTAAGCATAGCCACTTCCAAGCCGAGCTCTTTGAGAGCCTTGACAGCTTCTCTGGATTCGTCACGGATCAGGTCAGCCATCGCAATCAAACCTTGAAGTGTGTTAGCGGACGCGACGTAGACGACGGTTTTACCCTCCGAAGCAAGCTTAGAAACCGTTTGCTCATGTTCTTCCAGTTTTATTCCCAAGTCTCTCATGAGGTTCGCGTTGCCAACGTAAATTTCTTTTTCACCCACGAAGGCGCGAGCGCCTTTTCCAGGAATTGCGGTGAATTTCTCAGGGTTCTTAATTTGAAGATTTTCCTGTTGTGCCTTCTTGACTATTCCTTTTGCTATGACGTGTTCTGAGTTAGTCTCTATGCTGGCGGCGTTTTCCAAAATTTGGTTTTCGCTCCAATCGCTTAACTTGACCATGTCTGTGACGCCGAACTCGCCTTTGGTCAGTGTTCCTGTCTTGTCAAAAACGACGATGTCAACTAGTTTTGCTATCTGCAGAGCTTTAGCGTTCTTGATGAGTATCCCCTTTTTTGCGGCGAGCGTCGTGGATATGGCGGTGACAGCTGGAATTGCCAAGCCCAAAGCGTGGGGACAAGTAATCACGATGACCGTGATTGCCAGCGAAAGAGCAAAAAGGGTGCCTGCGCCAATCCCGAACCAGAAGAAGAACGTGCCGCTTCCGACGAAGATAGCTATCAAAGTCAAGTAGAAGGCTGCTCGGTCTGCGAGTCTTTGAACCTGAGGCTTCGATGTCATTGCTTGTTCGACAAGCTTGACGATTTGTGCGACTGCCGTTTCTTCTCCTGTTTTTTCGACTTTAACTTGGATGGCACCTTCGGCGTTCAATGTTCCGCCAATAACGTTGTTGCCTTCTCTTTTCTCGACGGGTTTTGATTCGCCCGTAACCATCGCCTCATTAACCGAGGTTTCCCCCTTAATGACGACGCCGTCTATTGGAATTTTTTCGCCAGGCTTCACAAGAAGGATATCTCCCACTTTCAGTTCAGCGGTTGCGACTTCCACGATTTTGTCGTCTTTAAGGAGGTTTGCAGTTGGAGGAATGAGTTTAACGAGTTCTTTCAGGGCACCTGCTGCGCTTCTCTCAGCTTTCATCTCCATCCAGTGCCCGAAAAGAATGAATGAGGCTAAGGTGCTGATTTCCCAGTAGAAATCTGCTGCCGCGAAAAAGAAAGTGGCGCCCAGACTGTACAGGTAACCTGCCAAGAGGGCGATGCTCACTAGAACGTTCATGTCGAGAGTGCGCATTCTGAACGCGGCAACAGAACCTCTGTAGAAAAAGAAGCCGCCGTACAATATGACAATCGACGCGGTTATCACAAGTAGAATGCTCGAAAGTGGCGATTCAGGCAAAGAATACCCAAACCACTGCTGTATCGAGGGTGACAATATCAGTGTTGGAATCGTGAAGACCGCGGCTACGATAAAACGCCTTTTCAGCTCACCCTCCATCATCGCGTGATGGTCATGCTTGGCAGGAGTCTTCATCCTCATGCCTTCGTGTTTC
>DATEAU010000107.1:0-2806 GCA_035288165.1 Bathyarchaeia archaeon | reverse complement strand
CAGCAGCTTTCGGAACCGCATGAACTCTCACCCGAACAGACCTACACCAATCCACCAACAGCACAAGAGACAAATCAGGAACAAGAAGAAAAAACGTCAAGCGAAGGGGCAACCATTTTCCATCCCTATGCTAAAGACGTTGAAGCTAAAATTGACGTCATAGACGACCCAACAGGCAAGTTCAGTTCCAACGGAACAATCGAGGACTACATACAATACTTTCAAACACGATTTAAGCGCCTTGAACGTTTACTTAGGCAAAGAATCGACGTTAAAGCAGCAACCCCGATTTTAGAAGCCCTAAAATCCCCAGCGAAGACAAAGCTGAAGATAATCTGCATGATAACCGAAAAGCGAGAAGCAAAACAAAACACGATATTGACAGTTGAAGACTTGCAAGGTAGCGCAACAATCTTGGTCGCTCACAACGCACCAGCGGAACTGCACAAAAAAGCACAGTTGCTCATCCCAGACCAAGTAGTGTGCATAGCAGTAGCAAAAACAAGAAGCAACCTTTTCCTAGCCGAAGACATAATCCTCCCTGAAATAGGTCAAAAACCTCAACACAAAGCAACCGAGCCAGTTTACGCCGTGCTAACGTCAGACATGCACGTTGGAAGCACAAAATTCAACAGAGAAGCCTTCAACCGCTTCATTCTCTGGCTCAACGGAAAATACGGAAACGACAAAACAAAGGAAATAGCAGGACACGTAAAGTACGTATTAGCCGCTGGCGACATTGTTGATGGTGTTGGAATCTACCCGAACCAAGTGAAGGAATTAGTCGTGAAAGACGTCCACAAACAATACAGACTAGCGTCAAGACTAATAGAACGAATACCAGACTACATCGAAGTCATAGTTTCACCCGGAAACCACGATACCCCACGAAAAGCCCTCCCGCAACCTGCAATATCAAACGATTTCCTAAACACTCTACAACAAACAAGAAAAATACACTCCCTCGGAAACCCATGCACCGTCGGTCTCCACGGCGTCGAAGTTTTAGTTTATCATGGCCGAGGTTTGGACGACCTAATCGCCACTGTTCCCGGCATGAGCTATGACCACCCTGAAAAAGCCATGAAAATGCTTCTACAGAGCCGCCATCTAGCACCACTGTATGGTGGGAAAACAATGTTGTCCCCTGAAAACCGAGACTATCTCATCATCGAACGAATCCCAGACATATTCCACGCAGGCCACATTCATGTATTAGGGTATTGCAATCATCGCGGGGTTTTGATCGTGAACTCAGGTGGTTGGCAGGAGCAAACGGACTACATGCAGAAACTGGGACTGATGCCGACCCCAGGTAAAGTTCCAGTGGTGAACTTACAAACGCTCGAAACAACAGTTCTCTCCTTTGCCTGAGACTGCGAGTCGTCTCAGGGAAACTGATTTCAGCCCATTTTGCCAGAATTCTCTAAGAATCGTGGCTTATGCCCAATCATATGACCTATTCTGGAATCATTGACGAAGACATCTTTAATTATTGACTTTGATATTTCCAACCGAATCTTCTTTGTCCGTCCATACCGCCCCATGCTTACAACCTTAGCGTTCAAGAGACCCATAGCGTCAAGCTCGCTAATCAGAGTCCCGAGACGCCGTTGCGTTAAAAGCCCGATGCCTAGCTCGCCGCAAAGCTCATTATATAAATCATAAATCTCTCCAGTGCTAGCACTCGACTTACCCAGATGATAGACGCTTAATAACGCTAGTTTCGAGTGTAAGGTCAAATTTGCTAGCGCTTCCACAACGCGATTATGTTCAATATGCTTCTCAGCGTCCCGCACATGCTCCTCAGTTATCAACTTAGCCCCCTTACGCTCAGCCACTTCTCCAGCTACGCGCAGCAAATCAAGAGCGCGTCTTGCATCTCCATGCTCCGCAGCCGCTAAAGCAGAACAAATATTCAATGCAGACTCAGACAACGCACCATCTTGAAACGAAAGCCGTGAACGCTCAAGCAAAATATTACGAAGTTCACCTGCATCATAAGGTCTAAACACCACCTCCTCCTCGCTAAGCGAACTGAAAACACGGGCGTCAAGGAACTCCTTCAACCTAAGGTCGTTGGATATTCCGATTATCGCAACTTTACTTTTGCTCAGACTTTCATTAATTCGGGTTAATTCATAGAGCAAGCTATCACCGCGGTCCTTTACCAAAGAATCAACTTCATCCAATGCCACAATCAGAATGGTTCTTGCCCGTTCCAAGCCATTTCGGAACCTATCAAAAACTTCACCGACGGATAACCCTGTGAAGGGTACAGGCATACCTACACTAAGGCTAAGACTGGCGAAAACTCGATACTCAGAGCCAGTCATTCGGCAGTTAACGTAGCAAAATCTGACCGGAGAGCCATATTCTTTTGCCTTGATTTCCAAATGGCTTAACACGTATTTTGTCACGGCTGTTTTTCCCGTGCCAGTTTTGCCATAAATGAAGATATTGGAACATCTCGCGTCCTTCAGGACGGGTGCAACTGTTTCGCCTAACAGGCGAATCTGTTCCTCTCTGTGAGGAAGGCTAGCAGGGAGATAATCATGCCTCAAGACCTCCCTATCTTTAAAAAGGCCTGAACCGTTGACGAACTTTTCGAATACATCGTCGAGTATACTTGCATTTTTCATTCAGATATCTCCATCCATTGCAGAGGCAGCACCGTTATTTCGTGTGGAGCAGATAAAGGGCACAGTACAAAAAAGTAGTACCGAAGCGCAATAATCTTACAGCACGAGTAAAACGAATCAATAGACAGTTAAACAGTATAAGACACACACCGAGATTTCCACTG
>DATEAU010000106.1:0-9819 GCA_035288165.1 Bathyarchaeia archaeon | reverse complement strand
CGCGATCGAGCAAGCTATTCCTCTGCTGAGCAAGTGGAGCAAGATCGGTTTAGCAACCACGGTCCAACACATTCAAGCGTTGGATCAAGTTAGAGAAATATTGGTTCGCGTGGGAAAAACCGTTGTTGTTGGAGACGCTGGCAGAATTTACTACGCTGGACAAGTTACAGGCTGCGACTACAGCAACGTTAAATCAGTGACTAACGATGCTGAGGCTTTCCTTTTCGTCGGCGGCGGAAGATTTCACGCGTTGGGCATTGCGCTTGCCACTTCCAAGCCAACAGTTATCGCGGACCCGTACGAGGAGAAAGCTTACTTGATCAGCGCTGAAGCAGACAAAGTCATTAAGCAGAGGTGGGCAGGAATCGAGGAAGCTGGAAAAGCCAAAATCTTCGGAATCCTAATTGGCTTAAAGCCAGGGCAGAAGCATCTCGATGAAGCTTTAAGAATAAAGGAGGCTGTCGAAAAGAGCGGGAAGACCGCGTGTCTTTTCGCGATTAGAGAGGTCGTGCCTGAAGCGCTCCTGGAGTTTCCGACTGTTGATGCTTACGTGAACACGGCTTGTCCCCGAATATCCCTCGAAGCTCCAGCGAAATTTTCCAAGCCAGTTTTAACTGTGAATGAATTTAGGGTGGTTTCAGGCGAATCTTCATGGGAGAACCTGCTCAAAAAAGGCTTATTCGAAAACTAGACCTAGAGCTGTTTCTATCGCATATTAAGCCGCATTCTGATCCTAAAGCAAGCCTTGAACAATATACGATTTCAGAAAGCGTGGCAGCGACGATGCTTTACCTCGCCGCCTATACCTGTGGTGACATAATCGGCAGGTCAGTTCTAGATTTGGGCTGCGGCACAGGGCGACTTGCGCTGGGAGCGTTGTTTCTAGGAGCTGAAAGCGTTGTAGGCGTTGATATTGACAAAGCGGCAATTAAGGCGGCTTCCGCGAATTCTGAGAAAGCAGATCTAAAAGCTAATGTCCAGTGGGTTACGGGAGATGTCAATGCCTTAACTGGCAAGTTTGACACTGTGTTGCAGAATCCCCCGTTCGGTGTTCAAACGCGTTCGGCTGACCGCAAGTTTTTGGAGAAAGCCTTGGAAGTTGGCGGTTCCGTGTATTCGCTTCACAATCATCCTTGCGTTGACAAGCAGTTAATCAAACGGCTTAAGGCATCTGGCGAGCATTGTCTACAAATCCCTGCTTCTCCATTCATAAGCAAATTCGTGGAAGACCACGGTGGCATGGTTCAAGCGGTCTACGCCTTGCTAATGACTATTCCCCACATGTTTGATTTCCACACGAAGAGGAAGCACGAGTTTGTGGCTGACTTATGCGTCATCAAAAGAAATGACTGACCAGAAAGATGGGCTATCTTTGGCTATCAGCTACTACCTTGCCGTGCTCAAGTCTTATTGCAAAGTTTCCAAGGTTGGCTATTTCTGGATTGTGGGTTACAATAATTATGGTGAGTCCTTTTCGGTTCAGTTGTTTGAAGATATCAAGCACAGTACACTCATTCTGGTGATCTAGATTACCTGTGGGTTCATCTGCGAGAAGCACTTTAGGCTCGTTAATAAGAGCTCTAGCTATACATACTCGCTGTAGTTCGCCAGACGACAATTGCGAGGGTAAATGATTCAGTCTGTGTCCAAGCCCCAGATTCTTTAATGCTGTTGCTGCTTCTTCTTCATCGGCTATGCTGTGAAAGTACTGAGCAAGCATAACATTTTCGGTAGCAGTCAGATAAGGCACTAAATGAAACTGTTGGAAAACAAACCCTACATGCTCTCGTCTGAACTTTGTCAGATCGCTTTGGCTTAACTGGGTGATGTTGAAGCCGTCCACAAAGGCATATCCTTCATTAGGCTTGTCTAAACCCCCGATGATGTTCAGCAGAGTACTCTTTCCAGAACCAGAAGGCCCTAGAATCGTGAGCCATTCACCTTTATCAAAGGTCAAACTTACGTTGTCGAGAGCTCGAACTTTCTCAGTATAGAGTTTTGAAATGTTTTTTAATTCCACAATTTTTGTCAATTTACTCACCTTTCAATGTTACAGTGGGATTGATTCTGAGTGCTTGTCTGACGGGGATTACTGAGGCGATGAACGTGACGCCTATGGCTATAAGGAGTACGATGGGAATGGTTATTGGTCTTGGAAGAATAGGCACGTTGAAGACTTGCAACCAAACAAGAGATGCTAATCCAACGCCGAAAAGGTACCCTAATAGACCACCTATTACTCCAATAATTGTAGCTTCTGTGAAGAAGATTTGACTAATCTTTTTTGAGTCTGCACCTAACGCTAGCATTAAGCCGATTTCGTTTTTCCTTTCAAGCAGAGAAGTACTTATAGTGCTAGTTACGGCGAAAGCTGATGCGGCCAAAACCCCTACAGCGAGGACGGTTATTACGGTTTGTATTTTATTTAGAAATGATGCTTCAGACTCGGCCACTTGGCTTAAAACTTTTGCATCAGCACTAGGAATGGACCTTGCGAGTTCTTCAGCTTGGGTGTATAAATTTACTTTCCCAGCAAGATAGCTTAATTGAACCATGTGAAGCAGACCTTTATTTTGAGTCATTTCTTGAGCAACCTTTAGGTTGATGAAAACTTGGTTGTCTTCTGAAGCTCCCGTAGAAAAGGTTCCAGTTAAATTAAAGCGGTATACTTTTCCTTCGTATGCAATTTCAATCTCATCGCCTAATCTTGCCCCTAATGTCTCGGCAATGTTTGCCCCAATTACGGCTGATTGGGTATCTTCTCTGTTTTGAATGCCGTTTCCCGTCAACTTCCAGGATGGGTTAATGCTCATTAAAGAGTCGAACCAAACACCGGATAGAACAGCCTTTTGACCGCTGATGTCTATGATTGAGTACAGAACAGGTACATAAGAGACCAGGTCGTTTGCAGAGGATAGGGTTTCAATTTTTGCCACGTCGTTTTCCTCAATGAAACTTCCCCCTGACATGGTTCCGAAGCCTAATCCACCGAGCCCGACCTGTAACGTAGCCTCCTTTGGCACCAAAATAATGTTGGCGCCGTATCCTCTGAGCGTGACGCTGGTTCTTTCGCCTATGTCGAATGAAATGTCAAGTAATGCTGCGGCTAGGGATACGCCTAAGACGACTGAAATAACGGCAATGATTACTCTGCTCTTTCTGTGCGACAGTGATGCTCTCATGAGTTTTCCAAAAAACAGCTGTTTTGCCAATTTTTCACTCTCCGCGTAAAACAGCAGCAGGTTCTATTTTCATAGCCTTTCTCATTGGAATAACGCTTCCAACTAAAGAGATGCTAATTGCAACAATGAGCGTGATGGGTAAAATGGTCTGGTCGAATGTGGATATGGGAACTCCAAAAATGTTGTTTGCTATGAATCCAGCGAGAAAGTAGCCGATTGGAAATCCTAAAAGCCCACCAAGGAGCCCCACTATTCCTGCTTCCGCAAGAAACTGCGTTGCTACTTGGAAATTATTAGCACCTATAGCTTTCATCAAACCAATTTCTCTTCTTCTCTGAAGAACTGAAGCCATCATAGTACTTGCGACGGCAACAGCAGAAGCGCCTACGGAATTAATGGTAATCAACGCAAAAAGCAATGAATTCTGTTCTAAAAGTTTGCCCTCAGTTTCAGCAACTTGCCGTATAGCCTTAGCCTTAACATAGGGAAGAGCCTCTTCTATTTGGTATATGAACACTCCAATATATGGCGAACAGTACCATTTTGTATGCACTTCAGGCGACATTTTCTCGTGAGGTGTTCTGGCGAGCTCATCATCAGGCTTAATGAGGGCACTAACTAGCACTTTCTGAACAGCATAATCGGGTTTGCCCAAAATTTCTTGCGCAGCGTCGAGGTTTACAAAAACTTGGTCGTCTTCGAAGCTGCCCGTGCTTACAATGCCTGTTACAGTTAAATCATAATTGGAATCCTGATAAGTTATGCTTAACGTATCTCCTACGCGAAGGTTTAGCTTTTTTGCTATGGAAACGCCGACGATGCTTTGGGAAGAGTCGTTGTCTGAGGCCCAGTCACCTTCGACTTTCCACCAAGGAGCGAGAATCTTGACTCCTGTTGTGAAGGTTGCTGCGCTTCTTTTAATGATTGTACCGTTGGGAAGTGTGGTGCTCGAGGCAGGTATGGCAATTTGCTGATAGAACCATGTTCCTGTAAGGATAACCGCTTCTGACCCTGATTGTACTATACCGTAAAGGTAGGGGGCAAATGCTTCGATTTGGTTTCTCCAGAAAATTGTTTTTAGTAGTGGAAGGTCACTTTCGTTTATGTATTTTTGTTCCTCTAAAGAGGCATAGCTGATGCCGCCCACTTCAATAGGAATGGAAGTTGAGTTGGGTGTTACTACAATGTTTGCTCCAAAGGCCTTGAGTTCTCTTCCTACATTTTCGGTTATGCCTAACGAAACTGTAGTAAGTGCCGAAGTTATTGCGGCACCCATAACTACAGCCAAAATAGCTATTGCTATTCGTCCTTTTCTTCTTAGGAAAAAATCGCGGAGTATACGGAAAAACATAGTTATTTAACTCCAGCTCCAGTATCTACTGGTTCCCAGTTTTCCTCCACGAAGTATTTCACGGATGCCTCTAGCTCAGTCTGGTTGATAACAACCTGAGATTCATCAACTGCAAACTTTAGAATCCTTGGATTGCACCCTCCTGACAAGCCGATGGAGTCCCAGTTTATCGGTGCGTCGCAGTTATGGCATACGATGATTTCTCCTCCAGGTGTTTCCTGGAAATATCCGGCTGGAGGACAAATGTAGCAAGCATCCAAAGCAACTTTAACTTCGCCTACTGAATTTTCAATCACGAAGAAGCGAACAGGAACTCCCTGAACCTCTATTGAGTATTTGTGCATCAAGTTGTCACTGAACTCTGAGCGCAGCAAAGTCACGTTTCCATTCTGTGCGAAGACCGGGACCACTTCAGGGTTGTAACCATCTGCTGACGCGATAGCTGAAAATCCGAAAGATAGTATGACCGTAAGCAGGAGTAAGCCCATTAATGTCCGTAAAACTTTCGTTCTCTTAGTTTCAGCGATGCGAAGTCTCCTTTTGACTGGGCTTTCGTCTTTGGAAACAAGAGTTTTCCTAGACTTCAGTATAGGGTCTATGATGAACAAGATGGTGGGAACAGCAAGAAGAGCTACAAGTATCAGCATAGATGTATCATCTCGAACAAGGTACCCTAAGAAAGACAAGACCGCGGGCGACAAACTAATCACGTTAAACTCTGCAAAATTGTGCAAAGCATTGGCTACTAGTGTTGCGATAAGAGCTATTAGAACCGCGCCGGTTCCGGCAAAGAATAACCTGAGGTTAATCCTGACGAGACCTTTGATTATGAGAATGCCTAGAAGTGCCGCGATGCCCAAGCCTAATAGTCCGCCTGAAACTATTAGAAACGGATTTGACCCGATGCTGAAGGACAGCCCTGCGATGAGGAGGATTATTTCAGCGCCTTCTCTGAAAACCATTGTAAATGCTAGAAGCATAAGGCCTAAACCTTGTGCCATATTCGACTTTTTGCTCGTTATTGTGTCGACTCGCTGTTCGATTTGCTTCTTGAAGTTTTTAGCGGTTTTGAACATCCATATTACCATTGTGCCCACGAAGAAGGCGGCAGTGAGCATAACGTAGGCTTCGATTGTGTCGGCAATTTCCTCACCTAAGCTTAAAGCTTGGAACGTGTAGGCTCCGATTCCGCTTGCAATGATTGCTAGAAATAGACCTATGTAGGCGAATTTTCTGAGATTGGCTCTTCCAACTTTCTTTAGATAAACCAAAATCAAACCGAGGACAAGTGCTGCTTCAAGGCCTTCTCTTAACGTTATTATGAGTGCTTCAATCATGTTTTGTTCCATCCTTGAATTTAGGTTAACCTTAATTAGGTGTGCCTAATACGAAATAGATATGTCGCCATGAGACTTATAAAAACCTTTCGCAAAATGCCAAGGAGTTTATACAACTAGCCTATGGGCTAATCTCAAAGTCTAGCCGACTTAGTTGCTGAACAAATTTGTTATGGGCAACATTTGCCCTTTGGAATAACATGCCCATGAGGACATTGTCTCGGGTGTTTTAATAGCGTACATAAAGCATCCATAAACTCCTCATCCATGTGGTGTTCCATGCCACATACGGTTTCTTCGCGAATATCCGTTTTAAGAGCTTCCTTCATCAATGTTTCAATCAATCTGTGCCCGCGAATAATTCTTCTGGCTATCTCTCTTCCTTTGTCGGTAAGTTGAATACCTCGTCTGGCTCTGTAAACAACAAATCCTTCTTTTTCCAATTTCTTCAACATCTCTACCGCACTAGGCGCTGATATTCCCAAATGATTTGCAACCCACTTTATGTGCGCTAGTTTTTCTCCACTTTCTTCTGATACCCATAGTGCTTCTAAGTATTCTTCAACGCTCTCGGAGACGCCCATAAGCAATCGTCACAGACAAATAACCTAACTTTACCATATAAGCATTGAATGCCAACATACGCGAAAGCGGCAAGAAATTCAATCGATTAGCCTTTGAACGCTAGAATCTGAAACGGTAGGCTTTATGCTCTATTTCCCCCAATTTTCTCTTTTAGGTAATCAAAAGGTTTATTGAGCAGCTTAGAAACCTTAGGTTGTGCCTGTATAACATATCCCTCAACAGGCTTGTGTATTATGTGAAATGGGATTTCCTATGAGCGCAAAACCATCTGAAAGAAGCGGCCACGTAGTCATACCCGGAGAACGCTTGGGCGTTATCGAAGAGTTCATTCCCGATTCTGGAACATACTCAAAAGATGGCGTTATCTACTCAAAAATCGTGGGTCGAGCGCTGGTGGATTTGCTAAACAAGCGCGTCTCTGTTTATCCACTGGTTAGAGAGGCTACAGTTCCTAAAATGGGAATTGAAGTCGTTGGGCAGGTTGGTAATGCTCAATCCGATAATGTTTTGGTGAGGATTTTCAGGGTAGGCTCCAAGGATGTTTCAGGAGTTTTCACCGGGATTCTTCATATTTCCGACGTGTCAGATAGGTACATTAATTCGATGAATGAGGTTTGCAAGCCTGGCGACATCATACGCGCCAAAGTCATAAGCGAAAAGAACCAAATCTATCACTTGACAACTTCAGACAAGAATCTTGGCGTTCTCTACGGCTTCTGTGGGCGCTGTGGAAACCTGCTTGAATCCCAGCGTCACGAAATGCACTGTCCGAAATGTGGAAACATCGAAGAGCGCAAAACAGCGTTTGACTATGGGAAAGAAGATTTTACAAGAAGGAAAAAAGGAAGTGTTATAGTTGAAAGTTAAAGTGCTCAAGAAAGAAGATAAAGAATTAAAGATTGAAATCGAAGGCACAGGACACGGTCTCTGTAACCTACTTCAGAAGAAACTGTTGGAAGACAAGACTGTGGATATGGGGGGTTACGATATTCCGCATCCGTTGGCTTCGAACCCCGTGATTTACGTGCGGATGAAGGGTTCGGTTAAGCCTGAGGAAGCTTTGAGGAAAGCGGCTGAAAAAGCCAGAGAAGCGAACGAGTCGTTTAGTAAGGAACTGGAAAAAGCCCTGAAAGCTTGATTCTCTCTTTTGCTTTCAACAGCAATGACTAAGTCCGTTTTCCAAAGTATCACTTTGCACTAGTGTTTCGACACTATCTTCTAAGGTAAACAGATTATGGAGCCAAGCGTAAGCCAATAGGGCTTCGGCTGCGTCGCTTAAGCTATGCCTGTTCATTCTTGAGGGCAAGAACGTTCTTAATCCTTCTTCTCTCAGTGCCTCGGCAAGTGCGGTTCCTTTTACTTTTTTGCCGCAGGGTTTGCCTGTCTTATTTGAGAGGGCTAGCGAGTAGGCAAAGTTTACGTATGCGTCTCCGAGGGCGACGAGTTTTCTGTCGGTTAAGACTTGCATGAGGTTCTCATAGTTACTTAGGAACGCTGGCGTTGCATTGTTTTTTGGCAAGGCGTGGGCTGTCCTCTGACTTTCATTTATTTTTCGCTAGGCTTATAACGTTTCGGCTTTACATTCTATGTTTGAAGGAGTTTGCGTCTCAAGAGTTTTCGTGCGATTAAGCCTGAAATCCGCGTTCTGGGAGTGGACGATGGCGGTTTCCTTCCCCACGTTAAGCGGTTAGTTCCTGTTATCGGCGTGGTTTTCAGGGGCGGCTACTGGCTTGAGGGTGTAATGAGCACGAAAATCGGGGTGGACGGTTTCGATGCTACGGAGAAGATTGCGCGGATGGTTACTGGTTCGCCTCATTGTAAGCAGTTGCGTGTGATCATGCTTAATGGCATCACGTTTGCCGGGTTCAACGTGGTGGACGTGCAGGCATTGAATGCTTTGACTGGGATTCCAGTTATTGCTGTAACTCGTGAAAAGCCTGACTTGCCTCGGATTCAAGGGGCGCTTGAGAATTTGCCTTTGGGTGAGGAGCGTTGGAACGTGATTCTGAAAGCTGGTGAGATTTGTGAGGTTTCTGTTGGGCGTGGTAAACAGCGGGTTTTTGTTCATGTGGCTGGTGTATCGGTGGATGATGCTGCGCGGATTGTGAGGTTGACTTCTACGCGGAGTAATGTTCCTGAGGCGTTGCGTGTCGCGCATCTTGTGGCTTCTGGGATAACACATGTGGAGTTGTATCGTTTTGGATTATGACAAAGTTTAAAAGTCTCATTGCCAAGTGGGATTAAAACGGACAGGTGTTACCTCGTGATGGAGTTTTGCCCGAAGTGCGGTTCCCGTCTTGAGCCTAAGAAATCGAAGACAGGTAAAGCCTTGGTGATGCTTGTTTGTCCGAAGTGTGGTTTTAAGAAGGAAGAGTCTGTCAAGAAGGTTGAGCCGAAAATCGGGAAGGTCATCCAGCATACTCCGCAGCAGTTTGTGGCGGTTATCGGGAAGGAAGAGCAGAAACTGAACACGTTGCCAACTGTTCGAATTGAGTGTCCGAAGTGTGGGAATAACACGGCTTTTGTTTGGCAGGTGCAGACCCGCGGCGCAGACGAATCTTCAACTCAGTTTCTGCGTTGCACAAAATGCAACTTCACGTTTCGAGAATACAGTTGAGTTGCTTCTTGGTTCGTAAATTGGTTGCCGCGAGTAGCAGTGTACACTTTTCTTTGCGTTTTTAGTGCTTTCAGTGTTGCCTCTAGCTGCTCGTTAGTGTCTAATCCCCTCCTTTATTTAAAACACTTAAGATCTGTGCGAGTAGACCTCTATTGGTTTCTGCATTCCATTTCTAATACGCTCCAAATATGTTCGCGCTACGTTTTCAACATGCTATTGACAGCGAAAAATACCAATTCGAGTAGACTCCCTCTATAGATTTTCTGTATTGTTGGTTCTGCAAAAAAAGGAAAAAAAGTTAGTGTATTTATGGTAAGATGCTCGGAATGCGCCTTGCTTGAGGGAAAAGGCTATGCGGGAGCAAAGCTCACGTGAGGTGTTGTGGTAAAGGGCGCACGGTAGGTCTCAGACTGAGGGCAGAGTTTGAATATTGTTATTAGCTATTAGTAATAGGGTGATTAGTTAGTTACCCCTCTTTTTCAGGCTTGCAGGGGGTGTGAATAGGATGCCCCACCTCTAAGAGGAAAAATGTCGAGAAAGTTGGCTTTTTATTAGGAGTACTTCAAGAGTAATTGAATGTTGTCGAACACGGTTGATATTCTGAGGTATAGAAGCCATAACACAAGTAGTGAGAACATAGTAAAGACTGCATAGTCGAAAATCAGACTCCATTTTTTGGAAAAATGAAGTGAAATTTTCTCGAATAGTGCGAAAGATAATACTCCAAACAAGGCTATCGGAAAAGCC
>DATEAU010000105.1:0-3843 GCA_035288165.1 Bathyarchaeia archaeon | reverse complement strand
ACTGATTATTAGGCTTTAAAATGTAACATCGCCAAGAAGCTATACAGCTTATCGAGGCAGGCTTCGAGTATGTGTTTACAGATAATGGGAGGCGCTAGCCTTTTCAGAAAACTTAAATAGCAATCTTCGATGTTGGTTCAGACTAGTGGCTAGCACCCTTAATCAACAGATAGGGAAAATAACATCGCCCCGTAGGATTAGGGTACAAAAAGTCCATGCTTGCGGTTGTAGTCTAGCCTGGTTTAGGACATCAGCCTGCCACGTTGACGACCCGGGTTCAAATCCCGGCAACCGCACCATCTTCAAACTTCAACAGTAACTTTTCGAACTTATCGTATTTGTTAAAAGTGAGAAAAAGAAGCTTGTCGATAAAGGTGAAGTCGGCGTGGACTACTTTCGTTTCGTTTTGCTTTTCCTCTCTCTAACCAGAAGCATAATTGCGACAATAACTGCCACGACAATAACGATTATGACGATATACAGTACTTGTGTCGTAAACCCTGAAGATGTACCTTCACCATCACCGTCACCGTTGCTGTTAGAAGAAGGTCCTGAAACGGTCCAAACGTTTGATTCCGTGAGTTTATACTCGTATGCATATGTTTCGCCTGGATTGATTGCACTTCCATATTCAAAGTGACCTTGCACCAATATGCCAGTTTGCTTGTCAAAATAACGTGTACTGAATATGTAAGAATAGTCGATAGTTTCATCGCCATCTACATCAACAGCAGACAGTCCATTCTCTACATAGTTGGTTTCCCTAGCGCCTCCAGGATAATCCCGTAACACGGTGTCATTAACTGTATAAAAGGGTAAACCTGCTATTGGGAGAAGGTCATCTCCCTTGTTCAGGTTAGCAGCGTATAACAACACCGAGAGTTGATTCGCTGTTCCCACACTTGTAATTTCTTCTCTAGGAACGTCTGTTCCGTTCTGGAAATGTTGCAGCACTGTTATGGTAACGGTATTGCCAGTGACAAACTTAATCGTAGCTTGCAGATAATCGGTTGTATTCTGTTCTACAAAGCCTATTGGAACAGTATCATTTAGGTTGGTTGAATTCCAATAATACTTTGCCTGAAACTTGAAAGTGTTTCCTTCTGAAACGCCGATAGTTACCTGAGGCGTTTGGGCTGAAACTTGCGCTATAATTGCCAAACACAGTGTGAATAGGATTATGACTGATAGAGTTTTTTTATGCATTTGACATCGGTCTCACTAGTCATCACATCTTGTTTTTAAGGCTTTTTCCAAATGCTTTCCCTTCCAGTTGTCAAGCATTTAAAACTCTATGTAGGGGAAACGAAAAAAACTGCTACTTATTGGGCTTACAATTCTTCGATTTCGCATTTCAGCTTCTTAATAATTTCATCCGCTTTCAAAGGCTCAACCTTTAAAGTGTAGAGTTGATTTGGCGTTCGAAGCTTCAGCTTCACCGTTTCCTTCAGCCTCTTAACGGAGCAGTGCTTGGCTTTGGCGCTCATCGCCACGAACTTTTCGACGTCAGAAATTTCTGCTGGCATACGCTTATCCTCAATCAACTGTGTCATGGACACTGCTCAGGTTTTTATCTGTTACGGTGCAGGGAGCGAAATAAAAAGACAGCCGCGTGATGATTAGGGTGAGCAGGTTGCCGCGCATGAAAGAAAACTCATTTTCACCCTTGCAAACATGCTTCAATCAAGTATGAATGTGCCTATAAAAAATTACCAGTGTCAGCGCTAATGGAAGACTAGAAGGTTTTAAATCTGAAACGATGAGAAGACATTGAGAGGATTGCCCTTTATGAGTGAAGAAAACGTACTTGTCGCAATAACTGCAAGCAGAGAGAAATGCGAAATTGTCTACCGCGTTGAATGCGCCAGCAGCTTAACGAGCGAAGAATTCGATTACTACCTCGGCGAGTTAATTAGCGGCATATGCAAATGGAGAAAAGACATATGCGAAGAAAACTTGCGAAGCTTCAAAGGGCAAATAAAAGAAAAGAAAAAATAATCTTTGCTTATAGCTAGGCTTCTGGCTCTTTCTTCTGTGGTTCAGCGGATTTTTCCTCAATGTTCTGTTGAGCTGCGAGCCCTTCTCTTGCCTTCGGGTTCAACAGGCTGCGAGCGCCGATAACTTGAACAGTTACGTAGCCAACAAGGACGGGCAGCCAGAAAGTTAAGAACCTAAGAAGGGTAGCTGCGAGTCCGCTCAAGCCAAGCGGCACGCCATAGAGAACGAACAGATTAGTTAATATGATTTCGAGGGTGCCCACTGAGAAAACTGCCGCAGCTATTTGTACGGTTCCTACGATGAAGTATGCTATTATGAAGAAGTCGATGTATAGGTCCTTGATCCCTATGGAGTAAAACACTAGCATGTAAACGGCTATGTTCAGAAGAAGTGAGAGAAGCTGAAAGATCATGGGTTTAATGATATGCTTGGGGCTTTTCCTAAACGTTTCAAACCCCTGATGAAAAACCGATAACGCGTCTTCGGCTTTCCTAGAAAGCTCTTCTGGCGAGAACCGCTTTATCTTCAGAGCCTTCAATAGTTTGAACACAACTGTCGCTAGTTTTTTTGGCGCTTTCTGGTCGAATGCTATGTAGAAGAGAACAACGAGGTAAATCACTGTTCCAATCAGCGCGATTATCAGCAAGTTCAGCAAGAAAGGATCTGCCGCAGCTCTTGACAGGAGCAGAACAATCCCCGTTAGGAGCCCAACCGAGGAGATTACGTAGCTGATAATGCGGTTTGTTATCGACGATGCCGCTATAGCCCCATAGCTTTCTCTGTTGTCTTTTCGAACCAGATAAATTCTAGTAACTTCGCCACAAACCGCCTGGCAGGGAACAATCAAATCAACAAAGGTTCCGGCCCACGTATAAAGGAACAAGCTTCTCAGCTTAGCTTTGATCGAGAGGGAACTTAGTAACGAGTGCCAAGATGCGGCAATGAAAAGCACGCTCAGCAACGTTCCGGCGACGGCTAGGGAATAGAAAAATGCGTAGTCCATCGGGTTGAGGTTTTCTAACACGTAGGACAGTTCTGTAAATCCTACGAAGAAGTAAAGGTACAGTGCAAAGGCGATTAGGCCGATGAGCATGAAGAAAAGGGATTTTCGGGTTGATAGGTACCTGAATGCGGACAGCTGGGTTCACGCCTTGTGTTTCTACATTTTTTTCGGTTTTATCGACAACTTTACCGATACTTCAACGTTGTACTGTTTTTCAACTTTCGAAACGGCGAAGTTCCAGTCTTTAACTTCAACATCCATGTCCTTGAAAGCGGAAATTAACGCTGCTTTGTACTGATTGGCTGTTTCGCCAAGTTTCTGTAACCCTTCGGTTATATTCTGTTTCTCAGACAAATGTTTACACCTCCTGAACTGTCAGGTGCATGCTTTGAATATCTATTATTCGCCTTTCTTTTAAAGGATGTGTGACTGTGCAGTGGCAATATCAACGCTCCTTAGAGTAAATATGCTGCCAAGCCACCCTTTTTTTGACCGATTGCTTTTTTACGAGGCATCCCCATCGTTGTTTAGGCAGTGTTTTGATGTCGAAAGGAAACCAGGAACATCATGAACTAACTAAGGAAGAAGAAAGTGTTATAGTTAACAAAGGAACGGAGATGCCATTCACCGGTAAATATTACGCTTTCTGGGAACGTGGAACTTACATGTGCAAACGGTGTGGTGTGCCGCTTTACCGTTCTGAAAACAAGTTTGAGGGAGGTTGCGGTTGGCCAAGCTTCGACGACGAGATTCCAGGTGCGGTTAAGCGACTGCCCGATGCTGATGGTGTTCGGACGGAGATTCAATGTGCAAAGTGTGGTGCGCATTTGGGGCATGTTTTC
>DATEAU010000104.1:0-4503 GCA_035288165.1 Bathyarchaeia archaeon | reverse complement strand
TGTCTTCATGAGCGCCAAGTCAACGACGGCGTCGGCTTCCAACACGGTTTTGGGCAGGAGCAACTCTTTCACTGCGATTCCGTTTTCGATTTTGACTTTGACCAGCTTGTCTTCTGAAAGGTTGATCACGGTGCCGTCTGCTTCTTTCACAGCCGTTTCTATTCCTGTCTTCTCGAACGCCGATTGGCACGGGTAGTTGAAACCGTTGCTTTCCCCCACGACTACTTCTTCAGAACCGTCACGAAGCAGCCCGACGACTTCGCGAATCAGCGAAGGACTCGTAACCACTCCGGGCACGTATTCGGGGTGGCTCATGTTGGGCTTCACAAAAATCTTCCGTTTCCCGCGCAGCCCAGCGTCTTTGACTGCTTCCTCTAGAATTTCAATTGTGCGATTGTGGGCTCTGGCGATTTTGACCGTTTTCGGCTCCATTCTTAGGCACTCCCTGGTTGCTTTGCCAGCACGCAGCCCGGGTCGGATGCCTGTATATCCTCGTAGTATGCTTTTGCTCGTGCTCGGCATCCCCCGCAAGTGTATTTGTACCTGCATTTTCCGCAGGCGCCCTTCAAATTATCCCTGTCTCGTAACGCGTTGAAGAGATTCGAGTTTAGCCAGACATCGCTGAATTTTTCCGTTTTCAGATTTCCGACGTTTATGGGGAGAAAAACGCACGGGTGAACTTCGCCTTGGGGTGAAAGTGAGCAGTAGAGCCTTCCTGCTCCGCAGCCACCGATGAAATCCGCGAGCGGCACGGCTTTCTTGCTTACTTTGGCGGTTTGCATGTGCGCCATCGACATGGTGACCTCGCCTGTTCCGTTTGGTCCTTGGCATTGGAGGGCGACTCTTGCCAGCTGCGGCGCTGTCGTCAAGATCGTGGTTTTGCAGCCCTTGCTCATCCTATTCAGCAAGTATCGCATGAGCTCCTCCCTTTCCTCAGGTGCCAAGTCCTGGTCGTAATGCGCTTTGCCTCGTCCTGTCGGGATGAAGTTGAAATATGTGAATCGTTCCGCTCCGATGTCTTCAGCCAAGTCTATTATTGCGGGCATCTCCGCTAAGTTGCTCTTAGTAGCTGTCGTGGCAATGCAGGCGCATAAATCCTCTTCCACAGCGTTTCTTATGCCCGCAACTGCTTTGTCGAATGCGCCTTGGACTCCGCGGAACGCGTCGTGAGTGCCTGCTGTGGCGCCGTCTATGCTGACCTCAACATAATGCACGCCCGTTCGCTTGAGCTTCTTCACGTTCTCCTTAGTTAGCAGGGTTCCGTTCGTCGCGACCGAAACGTATAAGCCGCGTTTGACTGCGTGGCTGGCTACGTTGAAGAAATCTTTCCTGCTTAATGGTTCGCCGCCTGAGAATGCGAGCGCGGTTACTCCAGCTTCCGCCAACTGGTCAACCACGCCCAACGCCTCCATCGTGCTCAACTCCTCCTCCAAAACGGCACCAGAGTTCGAGTAGCAATGCTTGCAGCTCAGGTTGCATTTATGCGTGAAATCCCATAATACGAGGAAGGGAGCGTAAATGCTCAGCGGCTTCTTTATTCCCAAATGCGCGAAAGTCCGCGTTAGATTCAATACCGCTCTTCTCGCGTACTGGTCAGCCAACAACTTCTCGGCTTTCGACCTCTTCACGTTCAAGCTTCTGCGCAGAAACTCGATCCAGAACCCGATAACCTGCGAGTACAAGCCACTGCACTGAGCGCATTTTTTAGTGGTTTTTCCAACGTAATCGTCCAGAGCCGCCTCAAGCACAGTTCTGCCGCACGTTCCGCATTTTTTCAGGGATAACCGTAGCATTTTTCTGGTCATGGGCAGCGTTATGACTGCGTTCCAGAAGCTGTCGTGACTTAGCAGACTCATCGGCATTTCCCCTGAAGCGATAGGCTTACGTATTTAGAATGGTTGCGTGGCGGTGTTAAATATTTCTCTCAGGGATGGATTCGGCTGTCGTCTGGTGACCTGCACGCGCGTCTCCAAATTAAGACAGCTTATTGCGTATTCAACTGGTGCAGGGAAATGAACGAGAAAATTACGAAGAAGAAACCTGTTGCCGCAAAAACAGGCGCGTAACCCATAGCTTGAACCACAAATCCCGCCGCCAGCAAAGATGAAAACTCAGCCAGCCGCATGGGCACGTGAAGCAAACCTATATCCACGGAGACATTCCTGCTGTTCAAGGTTGCTTTGGCGACAATGTTCTCGAAGAAGGCTATACTGAACCCACGTACGAAAGCGAGAGCAAAGAGCAAAGCAGGGAAAAACAACCCCGAGCTAGCTAGGAATATTGAGGCTAAAACTGCAATTACGCTTTGGATGACGGCGCGTCTGAGACTAAGTTGCGCTTTCAACGTGAGAAACGCGGTGGCGGAAGCCGTAACGTTGTAGAGCATAAAAAGCAAGCCTATGGTGGCATAGCTGTAACCCATCTGTTGGTCCATGAAAACCGGCAGCAGCAGCGTGATGAGCGGGTAGGTTGCGAGGCTGTTAAACATTACCGCTATGGAAATCCACCAGAAACTCGAGCCTTTTCCTCTTGGATCAAGCCTCCTCAGCACGCTTTGGGTCTCCTGTTTCGAGCTCTTTTTCTCAGCTTTCCAAAGCAAAGCTGCTGGAACACTTATTGCGGCAGAGGCGAGTATCAAAATAATTGTCGTTGAAGAGAAGCCCAAGGAGGCAATTCCCAAACCAGCGATTGCACTACCGATGGCAGTCGCCAGCCAAATAATCCCGTTGTTCTTTGTAGCTTCACGAGCTTCTCGTTTGGGCGATAAGTGAAAGATGGCGGTTCGGGTCACAGCCCAATACGAGGCTTCCCTCAAGCCTTCACCTACTTTACCAGCCAAAAAAACTGGAAGCGAAGCAGCAACATAATAAATCGCGGTGGAAACCAGCGTGGCAGGCCAATTCACGAGCAAAAAAATATGAGACCACCCAATCTGGTCCGCAACCGCGGCAAGCAAGAGACGAGCAGCCAAGAAGACAAGGGGCAGCACTGACAACACCAAGCCTATATCAGCCAAATTCACGTTTTGAGCAAGAAGTAACAGCGGAATCAGCAATGTGAGGGCGCCTGAGACGAAATTGTTCAGAAAGGTTATCGCGTTGACTCTGATCATTCCGTTTTTCACCGTTGTGCTACTGCTTACGCTATGTTCTGTTCTCCTACAATCCACCAAAGCCAGTATTCCCGCTTTATAAAGGGAAGGGGGTAGTCTTCTCCGACCAGGTTGTTCTCCCGGTTTGTGACCTTTCACAGGAAATGCGCCAGAAATCTCGTTAGTTTTTCTTCAAATCCCGCATGAATTTCTCGGAGATATCCAAGTCCTTCGTTGTGTTTATGTTCAGGAGAACTTCAACTTGGTCAGTTATCATGGCGCTTGTCTCTATTTTTTCCTGTCCTTGAATCTTCAAGCCGTTCACAATGTTGATTCCCGAAACTGCATACCAATCGCCCTTGTACTCGTCTGTGGAAGAAATGGAGAGCTCCAACTCTTTGCGCTTTTCTATCGGAACGAAAACCGCAAAGAAATCTTTCCCGCAAACCTCAAAAGCGCTAACAACCTTATCCAGAAACTTTCCCGTTATCGCTGGCACATCTGAGGGCAACGTCAAGACTGGACCAGTTAAACACGAATCCCGTACAGCTTGCTTCAAATCATCGTGGTAACCCTTCGCGTCCGTCCGCAAAAATTTCCATCCCTTGCTCTTGCAACGATTTTCGGTTTCAGGCGTATTCCCACTTGTGACGACGTAAAACTCGGAAACCTTCTCCGCTGACTGCACAGCCTCCGCAACCCAGTCAATCAGCGGCTTGCCCAGAAATGGCAACAACGGCTTCTCAACAGGCAAACCCATCCGCTTGCCCTTGCCACCAGCCATAATCAAAGCAGGAACCTTCATACCAACACCAACATAAACACGACTGCCATCAAAACCAACGTGACAGCCCTGGCAACTTCGTTTGTTGCGCCTATCATGTCGCCTGAAACCCCGCCGAAAACGCTCTCAGCCACCTTCTCCATCAAAAATCCAATAGGAACGCTAACCAACACGATCCCAACACCTAAGAAACCTAGGAAAGGGTAAACAATCAAAACAGAAATCACGTACGCAATGACGTTGAGCTTCTTCTTGGCTTTCGCAAGAAAAATCGAACCCAACCCTTTATGCGTTGGCTTCCCAATCCACACAATTGTCACCATCGCAAGTTTAGCAGCAACTTCAGCCGCGATAATTCCTCCAAAAGCAAACACGGGATTCAGAAAGAATAAGCCTGCGAAAACAAGCAACTCCACAGCTAATGCCAGAAACGCTCCCGAATACGTCACTGTCCACGCATGCGCAACCATCTTCCTCTCATGCACACTCCTAAGCCCAACAGCGTTCCCCAAATCCACCAGCCCATCAAAATGCTGAAGCCCAGTCAAAACAAGCAGAAAAGCCAACGTCATAGCAGCGGGAACAAGCTGCAAAACTAAACCCGCTGAAACCTGAACAACCCAACCAA
>DATEAU010000103.1:0-3624 GCA_035288165.1 Bathyarchaeia archaeon | reverse complement strand
AATTGCAAACGTTGTTGTGAACGCCGATGTAAACGAGCTTCGCGCCCTTCAACTTGCCGTGCTTCTCTTTCACAGTAATCAAGTCCGCTATGGCTTGGCTTGGATGATACTTGTCGTCGCAGCCGTTTATGACTGGAACACGCGATGCATTCGCCATTTTCTGCAAGTCCGCGTTCTTCAGCAACCGAGCCATAATGAAATCAACATTACGAGAAAGGTATTGGGTTTCGTCGGCGATGTCTGCCAACATGAAGTTCGTGGTTCGCCAGTCAATGTACAGTGCGTGTCCGCCTAGCTGCGTCATCGCCACCTCAAACGCCACACGGGTTCTCGTGCTGGTCTTCTGGAAAACCAACGCCGACGATTTCCCCTCCAACGCTTTAGCGTATTTCTTTGGGTTGTGCTTGGCTTCGATTCCTAAGTCAACCAGCGCTTCAAGCTGCTGACCCGATAAATCCTTGAAATTTAGCAGATGCATTTTTCTCTCAGCTTCTCCGAAAGGTGAACAGTGTTCAAGGGATTAAAGTTTTATCTTTTTTCCCCTTCATCCCTAGATCTACGCCAAAACGACTCAAATCTTAACATTACTACTCTCTTACCCCATAGCCTCATATTATTCAAAAGCGTGCAACTCAGCCAAGCTACTGCATTATTTTATTATTGATTGTACTCTGCCGACTTTGCCGTCTGTAAGTCGTACCTTGATTCCGTGGGGATGGATTGAGCTGTTGGTGAGGATATCCTTGACGATGCCCTCGGTTAATTTACCGCTCCGCTGGTCCTGCTTCAAAACGATTTTTACGCGGATGCCAGGATTAATTTGGCTCCTCTGCTGATTAGGTTGCATCTCCAATCATACGTGCTTCGCGGCTTATAGTGCATTCGCTCTGCATATTCAAAAGTGTTGGTTGGATTAAATTTTTTATCTTTTTCTTCGAGTGACTGAGATATGAGAAGCAACGGGAACACACACGCTCACGTTTGCGTGGGCGACAGAGGAAAAGGGAAAATTTTTATGGAAACCTTTTTCTCACCAAACCCAGAAACCAATCCTCGGAGAACAACAATGATTCTGGTAGCCGCTTCAAGCAAAGACATGGCAGGCACGAACATCGCAAAACAAGTGCTAAACAATTACCCGTTCAGCAAAACAGCCGAAACGTATCAAGAAAACCCAGTCTACTCTGCTGAGATTAACGGAAAACAAATCCATCTCGTCACGCTGAAAGATGAGTCAATCTGCGCGCAAAACCTGC
Organism: Bathyarchaeia archaeon; assembly: GCA_035288165.1. Lineage (GTDB taxonomy): Archaea > Thermoproteota > Bathyarchaeia > Bathyarchaeales > Bathycorpusculaceae > UBA11855. The sequence goes on along the minus strand of DATEAU010000103.1, from coordinate 2,368 downwards.
CCGAACACTTCAACAGCCTTGAAATTGTGGTTTTCCTCTCAAGGCATAGTAGCCAAAGCGGGAAGCCAACATTGTCCGTGCATACGCCAGGCAACTTCGCCAACGCAGAGCTTGGTGGATTGCCACGGAGGCTTTCTGTTTCACCTGCGGCAGCCATGCACGATGCATTGAAAGCATTGGCGCAGTTCAAAACGGAAATGAAACTGGATTACGAAGTCTCCTACGAATGCACGCATCATGGTCCCTCCCTGAATGTGCCAACCATGTTCGTTGAACTCGGAAGCTCACCAAAACAATGGAGCGACCACAAAGCAGCGGAAGCAGTCGCAAAAGCAGCCATGGACGCAATCATCAAATTCCAAGCTTCTAACCAAACAGCGGCGCTCGGCATTGGTGGACCACACTACAACCCAAAATTCACCAAAATGACCCTCGAAAACGACACACTATTCGGACACATAATCCCAAAATACGCCCTGTCTCACGTAGACGCCGAAATCCTCCAACAATGCGTAGAACGAACACAGGAAAAAGTCGACCACGCCATCCTCGACTGGAAAGGCATAAAGGGAGAAGACAAACCGAAAATCCTGGAAGCACTCGCGGAAATAAACCTGCCATACCAGAAATTCTGATAAGAGACTACGCAAAATTTTTGGTTAGCATTATTGCCGCTAAGAGACTCTAGAAATAAGTCCCTATCAAATTTGCTTCCGTTTCAATTACAGCTTTGCTTTTAGCATTTTTCGGCGTGGGCTTTGATTGTCCTCGTTTTATATCTAGTCGTTATGGCAAGCGCTATATACATCTTGATACAACAATGGATAAAATATGACAACAACTCCAAATATTGGACAACCTTCTCCGAAAATAATATTTGTTGTGGCGTTGCTTGTTGCTGTTTTCGCTGCAGGGGTCATAGACGTTGTGATTCCCATCACTATTGTGGACATTGCGGAGACATTCAGCATTCTCCCTGGAACAGTAGCCCAACTTGATTCCTTTATCGCCATCACATCAGTAGCGACGGCGCTATTGCTGGCCGGCTTTGGCGCTAGATTCAGATATAAATGGCTGGTAATGATAGGCTTACTGTTTATTGCAGCCTGCGCCATAGGGCTTTTTTTGGCTCCGACCTTTCCGCTAGCTCAGCTTATTGTTCCTCTAAACGGAATAGGATCAGTCCTGATAGTTGTGACGGCTCAAACGTTTATCGGAAACTCTTACCCGTTAGACAAAAAGGCTAAAGCGATCGGCTGGGTCGCAGCGGCAGGAACACTTGCGAATGCAGTTGGAGCTCCCATAATTGGCTTCATGACAGGCATCGGAGGTTGGCGTTCCGTCTTTGTATGGTTCATGTTGCCAACAGCTGTTGCTAGCCTGATTTTTGTTGTTCTCGCTTTTCCATTCAACCCGCCTGAACAACAGCTGAAAAACCAGAAAGAACCCTTCATGAAAGGCTTCAAACAAGTCCTCACCAACAAATCAGCCGTCGCCTGCTTGGCAACCGCGTTTCTTGGCAATGCTTTTGGTTTTGGGGGCGCAATTTTCGAGGTGACGTTTCTGAGGCAAGTATTCTCTGTATCACCAGGTTTTGCAGCATTAATTGGACCACTAGTTGACCTTATACTTATTTCTGCTGGGGCTGTAGTTGGCGGTCATGTAGCTAACCGCGTTGGAAGAAAGCGTCTGACCGTGGCAGCCCTTTTCTCGGCAGGCTTATTTGTGTTACTTTCCTACTTCATGCAGGATTTAGGGATTTTTCTAGCCCTACGCTGGACAGCCGCACCTCTCATTGGGGTTATAGCAGCTGCAGCGACTAACCTAACGCTTGAGCAAGTTCCCCAGTTCAGAGGTACAACGATGTCTCTTTCCTCAGCGTTCAGCGGCGCAGGTACAGCAGTCGGCATCCTGGTTGCAGGAGCAGTGCTCAACCTCTACGTCAACCCAGTAATAGGTTTCCAAGTGGTAGGCTTAACGGTTGGTGCCTTCGCATTTGCAGGAGCCCTCGTCATCCTCTTCTTCGCGAGAGACCCCATTCGAAATCCCGCGCTTAAACCAGAACCCATGTGAACTCAAACCGACCACACTCCCGTAAGAATATTCTTCCATAAGAAATGGTTGCATTTTATGAAAGGGAAAAGATGAAAGAAAACTTTTTTGAGATAAATTAGACCTGTCTATCTAATGGTTTGGTCGGATTGTCTTCGGATTTACCATTCGTTTTTGGGGGAGTGAGGGTCGCAATGAAATCTCTGACGAAGCGTCCGTCGGTTCCGGGTCCAGAGTACTTTGATGATGGGTGGAAGAAGGTCACGAATGCGTCGAAGTAATTTTCTTCAATCTGTGATTTAAAACCCGAGGCATA
>DATEAU010000102.1:0-6130 GCA_035288165.1 Bathyarchaeia archaeon | reverse complement strand
GCTCTTTCTGCAGGAATGTTAAGAGGAAGGAGATGTCAAATTTTCCTTTAACCTTGCCATATGAAAAAGCGGAACTCCTGTCTCCATCCCATACTAAGGCAACCTTCAAGTTCTCATCTTCCCTTGCTGGATTTGATTTTTTCCACCTTCATGCGCTTTTTCAATGACATTCTGTAGTCTAGAAAGGCAAAAATTAGAGCTGAGGCTCCTACGCCCGTCCAAAGGATAAATGTGGTGTCCAATTTTTATTCGCCTCCTTACGTTATCAAGTGAATATGTCCAATCAAATATAAATATAGTTGTGATTTGTTCATAATATTTATGAATAACTAAAAAACTTACAGAGCAGATGGCATTACGTGAACATTTGCTTCACGCCTGAGTGCTGTAGGTGTCTTCCTAAAAGTCAACCTGCCTACACGTGCAAGACGGAAAAACTTTTAGATACAACAGTTATCGAGTTTTAATTTGCGCGTTTCACTGCAGTAATGCTGTAACGAATTTTTGGCATCGAACGTCCAGGTTCTCGCTGGTAGCTATCTTCATCACTGTCTTGAGCGTTACTGGGCTGTCACTTGTCGAGCCTATTCTATGAATATCGCGGGTTGATAGGGCATCGCCATAACCGCTCGCTGCTTCGGGTCATACCGTTCAGCATCGTCTTCGCTGTACACGGCGACTTCCGCGTTAAACCTTTCCATCAAGAAGCCAGCCGCCTCGGAAACTATCTCCCGCTCGTCCATCTCCCTGATTCGGAGCATGTTCGCTTTCCTCTCGCCCGACTGCTTAGTCAATGCTTTAATCACCCGGGGAACAAGAGCAGCAACATCCTTCATACGCGGCTTTAAGTCATCATCAGCCGCAAACTCCCGCATCACCTCGCTGATTTTCACCTCGCCCGCCGCAGCCTTCTCTAGGATTTTCAGGTAAACCAGCCACTTCCATGCAGCAGCCGTGTAGACGCAGATGCGTTTGGGCGAAATCTTCGTCGCCTTCAGAATATTCAACGTATCCGCGATCAAATCAATGATTAGGTTCTCCTGCTCCTCCGCGGCAACGTCCACATGTTCAGCATCAACTCTTGGCCATTCAGCTAGGCTGATGAAGTCCTTTTCGCCAGCTCGGCTCCACAGTTCCTCGCACGTGTAAGGAGCAAAGGGCGCAAGCAGCCGAAGCCACACCTTAGCCGCTTCCGCAAGCGCTTTCGCGTCGTTTTTGCCTTTCCTCTGCATGTACCAGCGCAGGTCATTCCAAACCTCGAAAAGCGCCACCTGCAACGCCGTCCGCGTCTTCATCTCCTGAAGACCCACTGTAACCGCGGCGATGCGTTGCTGAAGCTTACTCAGTAACCAACGTTCCAAATGCTCCGCCACATCGCTTTCCGTTGAAGCCAGAAGTTCCTCGGCAAGCCTGCTTAAGCTCTCAAGCTTGTTTTGAGTATCCTGAGCGTTTTCGCCCCGCCAATCCGGGTCATCCATCCCTTCCGCGCCCAACAACAACGCACAACGCGTCGCATCCGCGCCATATCGCTCAATCGCATTTTTCATTGTCACGAAATTCCCCTTCGACTTATGCATCTGCTTCCCCTCAATCATCAACATCCCGTTTACGCCCATTGCTCGGGGCCAATGCTCACGTGGGAATAAGGCTGCGTGATGGAAAATGCAGAAAGTCAAATGGTTAGGCACAAGCTCCTTCGCTGACACGCGAAGGTCGAACGGGTACCAGTACAAGAACTCGTCCTGCATCGCTTTTAGTGTTTCCGTGTTTATGTCCGACGACTTGCTGACGGCTGCCGCTTCGCCTTTTCCGAAGAAGATGTAATCGAAAACGGCGCGTGTAAGAGATTCAGGCTTCACTTCGCAACTGCGGATATGCTTGTTTATGGTGTAGAACGCCATGTAGATGGTGCTATCGCTAAGCGTTTCCACAATCCAGCCTTTGCCCCACGGCAACGGTGTCCCGAACCCCGTCGTCCTTGCGCAAGCCCATTCCTTCAGCCAATCGATGACAGCGATGAACCATTGCCTCGCCGCCTCGGGATACACTTGCATCGCAGTCACAGCTTCTTTTGCCTGAGCTTTCCACACTGGGTCTGAATAGTTGAGGAACCATTGGTCACTGAGGACTTTCACGATGCATGGCGTCAAGCACCTGCACACGACAGGCTCGGGCAAATCAAACATGCTGTCAGCGTAGCCCAGCCGCTTGAAATCACGAATCAACTCGTCTTTGACTTCGCGAACGGTCTTCCCCGCGTACACCCCGCAATTCTCCTTCAGCACGCCACCATGAAACTCCTTCTTGTACAACGCCTTCGTAGCTTCCTCCGCGCGAGGGTCATGCTGGTCCCGTACACCCATCTGCGCCACAAGCTCCACGGCTGGGAAATCGCCGAAACCGTCCACCTTAATCAGCGAAATCGGCTTGATACGTTTAACCACTTCTGGGTCAACGGCGAACTCCCGCAGTACCTCGGGTTTTTCCTGCAAATCCTTCAACGCAAGCCAATCATAAGGCGCATGAGCAGGCACACTGTAAACCACGCCCGTAGCCTGCTTCGGGTCAACGAACCATCCTGGCAAAATCGGAAACGCCGCTTTCGTAACAGGGTTCCTAAATGTCCTCCCAATGAGCTCCCTGCCCTTGAATGATCGCTTTACTTCGACCTTTCGCTCCTGCTCCCTCAACTTCTCAACGGCTTCCTGGCTGACAATCCATTTTTCTCCATTCACTGTGGCATCAACGTAGGTGGCGTCAGGGTTAATCCACATATTCGTCACGCCATAAATCGTTTCAGGACGGAAAGTAGCTGCGGGCAAAAACGTTTTCTCATCCAACTCGTACTTTATCAAGATATACTCCTCGGGTGTAACGCCTTCGCCAACCTGTCGGTCATGGTCACCCGTCGGGCTCCTGTCCTTCGGGCACCATACTACTGGATGTGTTCCTTTCGATACGAAGCCCTTCTCCTTCAGGTTCAGGTACTGCCACTCAATAAACTTCTGGTACACAGGCATAACCGTCGTGAACTCACGCCGCCAATCAATCGAGAAACCAATCCGCTTCGCCGCTAATCGCCCCTCGTTCGTGTAGTATTGAGCCATATAAAGCGGGTCAATAAATTTGCGGAGATCCTCCTCTGGAACACCGTCAACCTCACGCAAGACCCGAATGTACTCCTCGTCACCCTTCGCCACGCGCTGACTGGCGCCTAACAGCGGCTGACCAGTCCAATGCCACGCCCAAGGCCAGAGCACGTTGTAGCCCTGCATGCGTTTGAACCGCGCATAAGCGTCAACCCGCGTCGCAGTGAACGTATGACCCACATGCAGGGGACCATTCATGTAGGGGTAAGGAAAAGTAACCATAACCTTAGGCTTTTCAGGGTCGGGATCTGCCTCGAAAACTCGGGCTTCTTCCCACTTGAGACGCCATTTCTCCTCAATTTGCTTCGTGTGGCTCATGGAACCTGTTGAATTAGGTAATGAGCTATTAAGTTTTGCTTCAGCCTGAGGGGGCACGACTCCTAGAAAATCCAAGTATTATAAAAAGAGTCTGAGAATTATGGGAAAACATTATATCAGTTCGAAAACAAACAAAGGAATTTATGGCAAGCGAAAGTCTAACCGAAAAGGCACTAAAGCTTCTAACCGAAAAAAGCGCAAAAGCCCGTGCCATGGCAAAAAAGGCAATTCTAGAAGAAAAAACAGGAATAAAGAAGGTAGACGAAGCTGTCGAACAGTATCTTTCAAGATGGGACGACACCACTCGCCCCGGGATTCTGTCGCTGGCATGCGAAGCCGCAGGTGGAAACCCTGAAGACGCGGTGCCTTTGCAGGCTGCGCTATTATTCATCGACGCCACCATGGACATTCACGATGACATCATTGACGAATCAGTCGCCAAGAAAAACAGAAAAACGCTTTATGGCAAGCTTGGAAAGGAAGCAACATTGCTCTTAGGCGATGCATTCATGGTCAAAGGCTTTAATCATCTCCACAAAGCCATAGAACACCTTCCGAAAGACCGAAGTCTACAGATTATTGATGAAGTGAACCATTTTCTCTCTGAAGTCGTCGAAGCTCACATCTCAGAAGCATCTTTGAAAGAAAAGAAATGGAGAGTAAAACCCGAAACATACCTTCAAGTTTTAACAAAAAAAGCCTCCGACCTTGAGGGCCGCATGAAAATCGGCGTCATCTACGGTGGAGGCTCTGCAGGAAATGTCCAGGCTTTAGGTAAGTTCGGAAGAAATATAGGTGTTCTTTTGGCAGTTAAATCAGATTTTGTAGATATTTTTGAGCCAAGTGAGCTAATGCATAGGATAAAATATGAAGTTTTGCCCCTTCAAGTTCTATACGCGCTTCAAAACCACAAACATGGAACGCGAATCAGAGAAATCTTGCAAAAAGCCCGCCTCAGCAAAGTGGATTGTGACGAGCTTATAGAAACTATTTGTGCGACAAAAGAATTTATATCCTTGAATCAGCTTCTAGATAATTTAGAGAAGGAAGCGATACAAGCATTGAATGTACTTTCCAATAGCCAAATAAAAAAGGAACTCCAACTATTGGCCGCTTCCTTGACTGAGGACTTGTAGTTCTTACCACATAAGAACTTTTGGCTTTTTCCTTACGTTTCTCCGCTTCTCCATTTTCCTCACCTGTATATCTGTTCAACACTTCGGCAATATAAGCTTTGTCGTAGGACAGCAATACAGTAACGGAAAGCATGTTCAAAATATTAATTTTAGATTCATAAAGTTAGTAACCAGCCACTCCTGATTCATATCAGAAACAAAATGTGGAAAGCGAAAATCCGAGAGGTGCTTCCGTCTCTATTCCTATTGATCAATAGTATTACTTGGTTTTCTCTAACGTGGTTCGCTGTTGCAAACCTTATTGAAGGTGCTTCCTTCAACACTATTTTGCTCGTGTCTTTCTCCTATTTTGGAGCTTTGCTCGCCTCAGCAATCATTGGCGCCACTTTGCTGAACAAAAAGCTGAGAGGAAAAACTCCGTTGCTAACCTGGGTTTTGCTTGGTGCAGTCATATGCGCAGTTGCGTCAGCAGTAGCTCCCGGATCAAGCTCTCTGAATCTGGTTTTTGTCTCCATTCCTCTTGGGGCATTGGCTGGATTAGGTATTCCGACTTGTCTTGCGTTCTTTTCTGAAAACTCGAAATCTAAGAATCGAGGTCGAAACGGTGCAGTTGTGTTCTTTACTATTCAAGCCTTAACGGCTGTATTGTATATATCCATCAACACGGTTAACGTCGAAAGCCAGTTTCTGATTCTTGCAGCTTGGAGGTTAATGGGAGTAGCGAGCGTGTTTTTCTTGGTACCAAAAGCGGAAGTTGCTGAGGAACGAAAAGCTCCGCTTATAGGTATTGTTCGAGAAAGAACTTTTTATCTGTATTTTGTCCCGTGGTTTCTGTTCGCAATTGTAAACTTCATTGAAGAACCGCTAATCGAGTATCATTTTGGAGCTGAAGGATTCGTACCATACAGCGTGTATACAATAGCTACAATTCTCATAATAAGCATTGCAGGTTTTCTCGGAGGCGTATTATGTGACTTCAAAGGACGCAAAGTTTCGAGCATTCTGGGCTTTGTTATGCTGGGCTTGGGCTTTGCGTTTCTGAGCCTTCTACCTGGAACCCTGATTTCCCAAATCTTGTATGTAATATTTGGTGGAATTGCTTGGGGAATATTGTATGTTACATTTATTTTCGTGGTCTGGGGCGACATGGCTGAAGGAAAGAATCATGAAAAATATTACGTTTTAGGGTGCATGCCTTTTCTATTCTCGAACCTGATTTCAATATTGGTCAAGCCTTTCGCTGAGATCATTCCAATCGCTTCCTCATTCTCTCTGGCAAGTTTGTTCCTGTTCTTGGCAATTCTGCCCCTGCTTTACGCTCCTGAAACGCTTTCTGAAAAAATCATGAAAGACCGCGAGCTGAAAAATTACATTGCGAAAGCCCAGAAAGAAGTTGCGAAAGCCCAGAACAAAGAAGGCGAAAGCAAGGAGTGCGAAAACAAGGACGAAGAGGAGTTAGTGGAGTTCAAGGTAAATCAAGAAGACGACGAGAAAGCTCGTCAATTAGCGGAAAAATACTATTAAGCT
>DATEAU010000101.1:0-8507 GCA_035288165.1 Bathyarchaeia archaeon | reverse complement strand
GATCCACATGCAACGAGTAAGCGTCAATTTCCACATCCAATTCTATGGCTTTTTTCAGCGTGTTTATCCAGCTTTCCATTGTCTGACCTGGAAGGTTGTACATGAGGTCCACGCACACGCACAAACCTAGTTTTCTTGCGTGACGAATGGCTTTTTCCACGTCCGCCGCGCTGTCAGGTAGGCACATCGTTTTTCTGAGCTTGTCATCGAAGGTTTGGGCTCCCATGTCCATCTGGTAAACGCCGTACTCGGCAAGCTTTTCGATTTTTTTGAGCGCCAACGTCTTTGATGAGCCTGTGACTTTGATGAAGTATTCGTCGTTAACGTTGAATCGCGCTTTGCAGAACTCGATGAGGTCAATCATCTGCTCTGCAGAGAGGACGCTTGGTGTTCCGCCGCCGAGGACTATCTCGTCGAAAACGCTTGTTTTCACGTATTTCGTTTTGGCGTACATTTCCAGCTCTTTCTTCAAGGCTTCAAGGTACGGCTCTATCCGCATCTTGGTGGTTGTCGTGGTCGGGAAGTAGCAGAAGGCGCATCTTGAGTCGCAGATGGATATCCATGGTTGTAGCTCCATCAGTTTTTTCGAGGTGTTCTCGGTTGAAAGGAACTCCATGAACGACTTGTAAGTTTCAGGCTGAATGTCCGGGTAATCCCTGTAAGTGTAGGGTGGCCAGTTTGTCCGCGAATCGTAAACACTCGCTTTTTCTTGTTTAGGCGCGGAGCTTTTCATTGTTGGTTTCCTCAGGTTCAAGGTTTTAAACCGTTCGATGGAATAATAAAGTTTCTGTTAAAACTCAGAACTCCAAAAACCACAGTATACGACGTGGATTATGTGAACAAGCTTTGCCGTTTAGAAAAGCTGGAGCAATTAATGACGTTTTCGGCTTGTATTTTGACGTGGTATTCCTTGTGGCTTGGGGTTGGCGCGGTTAAGCAAATTTGGCAAACACTTATAAGGGGGCTCCTAAATATAACACCCCGCTCAAAAAAATAATGGAGAAAAAAGAAATGAAAACTTCAAAACAAAAAATAGCTACAGCTATCAGTTTATTTCTAGTGTCAACAATCGCTTTAACACTTGTCGCTATACCATTAGCTAACGCACAGCGCAACCCCGGATGGAATATTACAACCTTTGCCTACATTAATGCGGCGCCTAACCCTGTTGGTGTCGGTCAGAAGGTTGATATTATTATTTGGGTTGACAAGCCTCGAGTGCAGGCAGCTTTATCCAACGCTTATCGAATGCATAAGTACAATCTTACCATTGTAGATTCCGCCAATACCGTAGTGCTATCGCAGTTTTGGGAGGACGTTATTGACCCAACATCATCACAGTACTATGCTTGGACACCTACCGCAGTTGGCAACTACACTTTGATGTTCGCTTTCCATGGCTTCAAAGCTTCAGCATACCCAACTGCCCCAATAGAGAGTAACGACACTTATCTGCCTAGCAGTACAACAACAACGCTAACCGTTCAGACGGAACCGTTGCCCGATCCGATAACTAGCTATCCTTTGCCGCAGGAGTACTGGACGCGCCCGATTTACGGTGAAAACACTGATTGGTGGTCAATCTCGTCAAACTGGCTTGGAACAGGCTCAGGAGTCCTCACTGGCTGGGGCTTTTCGGCAGGAGGAATTGACAGAGATCCCACAGATGGTATAGGACCGCAAACAGGTCACATTATGTGGACAAAGCCGCTTCAGCCGGGAGGAGTCGTTGGAGGAACAGAAAATACTCGAGACGACCTGAATGGAAATACATGGTTCGAAGGTTCTGCATACAGCCAAAGATACCAAAATCCAATCATAGTTGCTGGAATGCTCATCTACAATCCACCCCTATCATTCACTGGTACTAGCAGCGGACCAACCACAGCCGTCGACATACGCACAGGAAAAATCATTTGGCAAAGAGCGGATGTACCGCCGATATCATTCGCTTACATCTACGACGTTGAAGACCCACAACAACACGGTGTTTACCCGGCAATGTTATCCACAGCAAACTTTGCAAGAATCTTTGACGCATATACAGGAGAACCCTTGGTCAATGTGACTGGCGTTCCTTCAGGCACGCAAGTTCTTGGTCCACAAGGTGAATACTTGAGATATGTCTTATCGAACGCAGGCACCACCTCCAGTCCAAACTGGCGACTGCTGCAATGGAACTCAACCCTACTTTGGACAGGCACAGGATGGTCTAATCCAACAAGTTCAGGATTATCGCCCGCATGGGATACTAGAACCATCACCACAACAACCAACGTAAGTTCGACAACCTATGTTAATGGCGCTCTAGTTACCACTCTCACTCCTGTCACGACGTCTACGACGAACGTATACGGAGGCAACGGCACAACTGACACTCACAGCCGTTACGACTGGAACGTTACGATACCATGGCGAAACACCATGCCCGCCAGCGGCTCTTTTGCACCAAGCATTGTCGCAGCATTCTACAACGACATGATACTTTTCAGAAACGGCAGTCTACCTGGGTTAACCCCCGCTGGATTCGGTCCAACAAGCCAAACGCCATATTCGTACTTCGGTGTCAGTCTTAAACCTGCAACACTCGGGAATATTACGTGGATAAAGACGTATACGCCACCACCAAACAACATCACCGTTGTCGGCGGAGTTTTTGATCCAGTAAGCCGTGTCTTCACTGAAACATACAAAGAAACAACGCAGCACGTCGGATACGACTTGGACACAGGTGACAGATTATGGACTACTCAGGGACAAGCACCACTTGACTATTATGGTAATCCATCGATTCCTTGGATTGCCAGTTTGACTGCTTACGGCAAACTCTACAGCAGTGGTTACGGAGGAATAATCTACGCATATGATATGAGAACTGGAGACCTGGTGTGGACTTACGGCAACGGAGGAGAAGGCAACAGCACAAACAGCTTCAGATACCTAGCTTACGGACACTACCCAACCTTCATAGGGGCTTTTGGCTCTGGAATGGTATACGCATTCACTGCTGAACACACCGTTAACACGCCGATTTACAAGGGTGCATTAGCACGCGGAATTAACGCCACCGACGGAACAGAAATTTGGACTCTTTCGAATTACGACGGCTCATTCTTTGCTCTAAGCTACGCTATCGCGGACGGTTTTGCAACATTATTCAACGGCTACGACAACCAAATCTACAGCATAGGCAGAGGACCTAGCGTTGCCACAGTATCAGCACCAGACGTCGCTACACCATTCGGAACACCAGTAATCATCAAAGGTACAGTAATGGACATCTCCGCAGGCACACAGCAAGACGAGCAGGCAGCACGCTTCCCCAAGGGTGTCCCAGTAGTATCTGATGAAAGCATGACTGAATGGATGGGATACATCTACCAGCAAAAACCACGCCCCAGCGTAACAGGCGTCGACGTAACATTGAGCGTACTCGACTCAAACGGCAACTCCAGAGAGATAGGAACTGTTACGACTGATTCTGACGGCTTCTTCAGCTACCAATGGACCCCTGAAATCTCCGGCAAATACATTGTAACCGCTAGATTCGCAGGCACTCAAGGCTACTGGCCTTCACGCGCTGAAACCGCTTTCGGCGTAATGGAAGCACCAGCACCACCAGCACAAGAACCTGAAACACCGCCAGACATGACTAGCACCTACATAATGTACGCAGCAATCGGCATAATCATAGCAATCGTGATAGTTGGAGCAATACTAGCAGTATTAGTACTCAAAAGACGTTAAGTGAACTACCAACAATAAAACTCCCCTTTTTATTTTTTGATGCTGCCCTGCTGATTTAATGATGTTTAGAACCATGTGCAGCGAAAAGTATCTGCATTTTCTGTGTAAATAATAACATGAGGCTCTAGATAAAAAGGCTTGAGGAACATTCTTGACTTGTTTCTGTCTGCGCTAGTAAAAATGATTTTTTTAAGAATATTTATAAGTAACCTTTCGAGATAATTTGATTACCTTAAAAAAAATTAGGAGAAAGAAGAAAATGAACTCATTTAAACAGAAACTGACTATTGCTATCACATCGATTCTAGCATTATCAATAACACTGTCGCTTTTCGCTTTGCCGCTTGCTAACGCACAACGTAACCCCGGGTTTATTATTCCAACCTATGCCTACATCAACGTGGCGCCTAACCCTGTTGGCGTCGGTCAAAAGGTTGATATTCTGATCTGGGTTGACAAGCCTCGTGTGCAAGCAACTTTAGGCAACGCCTATCGGATGCACAGGTACAATCTCACTATTCTGGATTCAAGCAACGCAGTGGTTCTAAGCCAATATTGGGAAGACATAATCGATCCAACGTCTTCGCAGTATTATGCTTGGACGCCTACCGCGGTTGGTAACTACACTTTGCTCTATAATTTCCTTGGTTTCTACGCTGGTAATTATCCGAGCGCAGCCCAAGAGAGCAACGATACTTATCTGCCCAGCAGTGCAAGGACTACATTGATTGTACAGGAGGAGCAGTTGCCAAGTCCGATAACTAGCTATCCGCTTCCGACGGAGTACTGGACTCGCCCGATTTTCGGTGAAAACACTGATTGGTGGTCAATTTCATCCAATTGGCTTGGAACTGGCTCACCAGGCATTACTGGCTTCTCTTTGGCTACATTTTCAGGCATACGAAGAGAATCCACCGGCGATGCTGTAGGATCTCAAACAAGCCATATCATGTGGACAAAAGAGCTCCAGTGGGGCGGCGTCGTTGGAGGAACAGCGAATACTCGAGACGACCTGATTGGAAACGCATGGTTCGAAGGCTCTGCATACAACCAAAGATTCGTCAATCCAATCATAATCGGCGGAAGACTCTTCTACAGACCACCAGTATCTTTCACAGGATCCAACAGTGGACCACTAACATCTGTTGACTTACGCACTGGAAAAGTCATCTGGATTAATGAAAATATTGGTACAGTGTCATTTGGCTTAGTGTACGACGTTGAAGATCCACAGCAACACGGAGTCTACCCGGCATTCTTGGTTCAAGTTTCAGGCTCAACTTGGCGACTCTTCGATGCATGGACAGGCAACAGTGTGTTCAACGCTACCGGTGTCCCCTCAAACACAGGAATGGGCGACATAGCTTACAACAAGCTCGGTCCGCAGGGTGAACATTTAAGGTACGTCATATCTAACGCAGGAACCACCAGCAACCCCAATTGGACATTAGCTCAATGGAACTCAACCAGACTATTTACAGGCATGGGATTTTCAGGACCAAGCACTCAGGGTGGATTGTCGCCAACACCTCACACCACTAGTACTACAACTTGGGCATGGCAGAATACAACAAGCTACATTAACAACTCTCGAACAGTCACAAGCGAAAACGTTACGACAACCACGGTAGCGGTCGATGCAAGCGTTTCAAAAGGTGATTATTCGCGTTACGACTGGAACGTTTCCATCAACGACTGGCGCGCAGGCTTCGGCAATACTAACCCCTTTATGCTCGCCGCCTTCTACAACGACATGATCATTTTCCGACAAGGCTCTCTGCCAGGATTAACTCTCGCTGGATTCGGACCCAATAGCCAAGCTCCCTACAATTACTTTGCTGTCAACCTTAACCCATCGAAAGGACCAATAGGATCGATTCTATGGAATAAGACTTATGGTCCACCAGCAGGTAACATCACTGTCTTACAAGGAAATGTGAATCAGCAAAGTCGCGTGTTCAATGAAGCTTACAAGGAAACAGCCCAATTCGTTGGATACGATATGGACACTGGCGAACGACTCTGGACAACTGACCCACAAACTGTCGAATCTCCACTTGACTACTATGGCAGCCCATATGCACCCTTTATTGCGACTGTTTCCTCCTACGGTAACCTTTACACTGCCTCATATGGAGGGCTACTGCGCGCTTATGACTTAAGAACAGGAGCAAAGGTGTGGACATACGGAAACGGAGGACCAGGCAACAGCACCAGCAGCGGCAGGTACCTAGCTTACGGGCACTACCCCATGTTCATAGCCGCAGTGGGCAACGGAGTAATCTACACCCTCACCACTGAACACACAGTCAACACACCAATCTACAAAGGTGCATTAGCACGGGCAGTTAATGCCACAGACGGAACAGAAATATGGACACTACCAGATTATACCGGTACATTCTCCACCATAAGCTATGCTATAGCAGACGGCTTTAATGTATTCTTCAACGGCTATGACAACCGACTCTACAGCGTAGGCAGAGGACCAAGCGTTGCCACAGTATCAGCGCCAGACGTCGCTACACCATTCGGAACACCAGTAATCATCAAAGGTACAGTAATGGACATTTCCGCAGGCACACAGCAAGACGAGCAGGCAGCGCGCTTCCCCAAGGGTGTCCCAGTAATGTCTGATGCGAGCATGACTGAATGGATGGGTTACGTATACCAGCAAAGACCACGCCCAACCAGTGCAACAGGCGTCGACGTTACATTGAGCGTTCTCGACTCAAACGGCAACTCCAGAGATATCGGTACTGTCACGACTGATGCCGACGGCTTCTTCAGCTACCAATGGACCCCTGAAATCTCCGGCAAGTACATTGTAACCGCTAGATTCGCAGGCACTCAAGGCTACTGGCCTTCACAAGCTGTATCCGCTTTTGGCGTAATGGAAGCACCAGCACCACCAGCACAAGAACCTGAAACCCCGCCAGACATGACAAGCACATACGTACTGTACGCAGCAATCGGCATAATCATAGCAATCGTGATAGTTGGAGCAATAATCATCCTCGTCGTCAGAAAACGACCATAAGCAAGCAACAAAAAACAAATCAATTTCTTTTTCTTTTTGTCAATTTAACAACAAAGTATTCTGTTTTGCTTGAAATTTTGCGGAAAGGCTAGACTCCAGCTTTAGCTCGCCAGAGAATATAGTTCATCGAAGTCCTAGCCATTATCTTGCTGTATAAGTTGCCCCTCAAATATCCCTTTACAGCTTGGCGAAGAACATACTTAGGAGAATAGAACTTGTCGTAAAAAGCTTTCCTCATCTTGGCAATCTCCTCGGCTGGCAACTGGGGATCTTCAAAAATGGGGTTCATCGTATTGTACAATTTCCAGTCACCGTTCATTTTCCACCCGTTCCGCTCAACTAAGGCGCGAAGTTCAGTTCCCGGGTAAGGCGTCGCATGGCACAACCAAACGTCATCAGGTTCTACTCTGCGGACAAACTCTAAGGTCTGCTGCATCGTTTCCTTAGTCTCCCCAGGATACCCCAGGATAACAGAAACGGTTACGAAAATGCCTTCTTCCTTCGCCCATTTAATCGCGCTCTCACACTGGTCAGTAGAAACCCGTTTCTTCAACGTATCCCTGATTCTTTGGCAGCCAGACTCCACACCAAAGCAAATTTCGTCGCAATTCGCCTTCCGCATCTTCGCCAAAACTTCTTTCGTGACGGTGTCAGCTCGGGTTCCGCAACCCCAGGAAAGACGGATTTTTCTTTCCACAATGCCATCGCAGATTTCAATAGCCCTCTTCCTGTCGAACGTTAAAGTGTCATCTTGGAAAGCCACACCCTCAGCCCCATATGTGTCTCTGAGCCATTCAAGCTCGTCAAGCACGTATTTCGGGTTTCTACCTCTGAACCTTGCCCCAAACATCTGCGACGCCACACAGAATGAGCACGCGAACGGGCAGCCTCTACTAGTCATTATGGGCAGGAGTTTTCTGCCAGCAATCCTATACTTGTCAACTGGAATATACTTATACGCTGGACGCGGCAAAGCGTCAAGATCTTGGATTAAGGGTCTTATCGGGTTTTGGACAATCTGGCTGTTCTTCCTGAAAGTTATGCCTTTGACTTCGTCAAGTTTCGGGAGACCCGGCGATTGCCGCGCCAGTTCCAACATGGTTTCTTCTCCCTCACCTCTCACCACCACATCGACTGCCTGCTCCTCTAGAAGGGTTTCCCTGTCCATGAAGGTGGCGTGTGGACCTCCCATCAGGACTTTAGCGTCGGGGCACGCTTCTTTTGCTACTCGCGCGGATTTGAGGGCTGATTCTATTGTGGGTGTCATGGAGCCGATGCCGACTATCGCAGGATTGAAAGAAGATAAATCCGATTTCAGTTGGTTATGGTTGATTTCGCACACGGGACAGTCGAAAACTCTTATCTCAAATCCGTTTTGTTCCAGCACAGCCGCCATGTATGCTAAGCCGAGGGGTGGAAAAAGCGGGTGATGCGCCACTCCCTCCAGCAACGGAGTGTTTACGAGTGCGATTTTGGTTTTGTTCGGCTCCATCATTTCCCATACCTGTTATTACTTTTCTTACTTCTTTCGGAGGCTCTCAGGAATATACGAGCAGGCTGGGTCGCTCTCGTAGATATCGCCTGTGTAAGCGTACGACCTGTTTCTGCAGCCGCCGCAAATGTCGCGGTACTCGCACACTCCACATTTGCCTTTGAGGATGCTTCTGTCAGCAAAGCTACTATAATAATCCGACTTCTGCACTTCTTCCCAAGCTTCCCG
>DATEAU010000100.1:0-6813 GCA_035288165.1 Bathyarchaeia archaeon | reverse complement strand
AACATTTACCTGCAAGGCTACATTCCCGACGAGAACATTATGTTCAGAAGGGAATCCATCGTGTTCCATGAGAAACCGCCTCAGGTAGGCTTTAGCGGCTACGAAACCTTGCTGAAGTGGGGCAGGATGGAGAAAACGTTCAAAGGCTTTAAGCTGGTGACGGAGCCGGGCGAGATACGTCGAGGCGAAATCGTCGGCATCCTTGGACCCAACGGCATCGGGAAAACCACTTTCGTCAAAGTTTTGGCTGGAATCGAGGAGGCGGATGACAAGCAGAAGCTGGGCGAATTAAGCGTGAGCTACAAGCCGCAGTACATTGCGCCTGACTACGAGGGCACAGTGCAGGAACTTCTCATGAGCGTGGCGAAAGAGAACTATACGTCAAGCTATTACAAAACCGAAATCCTCCAACCCCTCAGAATCGAGCCACTGTCAGACAGGAATGTGATGGAACTCAGCGGCGGAGAACTCCAGAAAATCGCCATTGCCGCATGCCTGAGCCGCAAAGCTGACCTATTCCTGCTTGACGAACCCAGCGCATACTTGGATGTGGAGGAGCGGTTGAACATGGCGAAAACGATTAGGCGCATTACGGAAGCGCACAGCGTAACCGCCTTCGTTGTGGAGCATGACGTTGTGACGCAGGATTTCGTCTCCGACCGACTTATGGTTTTCACAGGCGAGCCAGGCGTGAATGGCACGGCTAATCCGCCCACCGCTTTGAGAGAGGGAATGAACAAGTTCCTGAAGGAGATGAACGTAACTTTCCGACGCGACTCAGTCACGAGGCGGCCAAGAGTGAATAAGGAAGGTTCACGAATGGACCTGTTCCAGAAAGACCTCGGAGAATACTACTACACCCGGCTAAAAGAGAAATAGCCCAAATTCCCATCCGCTCGAAAGCTTACGAAATAATAAGAACCGCAAATTTGCATATCTATGTTGGCGTTTTAAACAGAGGGAGGAGGTAGTCTCTTCGAGCATTAGAGACGCAAGTTTTTCGAAGAGTTGCGACTGTTTGAAGACAGGGTATGGCAGGAACTAGGCATAAGGCGAACCACCCAACCTTGCTGGTTCTGTTTTTGCTTTGAAAGTTGTAGTTAACTTTTAAAATGAGCACATGCATATCGTAACCGAAACACGGGGAGAAACGAGTTCGAGTGGTGAACGAGGCAAGTGGCTCAAACCTTTGAAGAAATAAGCGCATCCGACTTCTTCTACCGCAACCGCGACATAGCTGGGTTCACCAACCCGTCCCGAGCCATTTTCGCCGCCATCCGCGAACTCGTCGAAAACTCTTTGGACGCAGCGGAAACCAGCCAGATTCCTCCAGAAATTTACGTTCGTTTATCATTTGAAAGTGAAGCCACTAAAGAAACGCAGATTTACAAACTTCGCGTTGAAGACAACGGTTGCGGAATTCAACCTCGCTTCATCCCCTCAGCTTTTGGGCAAGTTTTGTATGGCTCAAAATACAAGCTTAAGCAGATGCGTGGCACGTTCGGTTTAGGCGGAAAAATGGCAGTCCTCTACGGACAAATCACTACACACCAACCCGCCCACGTAACCTCAAGTACAGGCGCAACAAAAATCTACCAATTCAAATTAATGATTGACATCCAGCGTAACCGCCCAATAATCCTCGACCGCAAAGTCCAAATAAACAAGGAACAATGGCGAGGAACCATCGTCGAGTTTACCCTCGAAGGCGATTACCTGCGTGCCATGCCAAAAATCATCGAATACTTCAAGCAGACAGCCATGGTGAACCCGTACGCCAACCTCACCTTCGTCGACCCAAAAGGCAGACTGTACAAGTTCACCCGCGGCACAACCGATATGCCTGAACCACCCAAAGAAACGCTGCCACATCCGTATGGTGTTGACGTGGAACTTCTTCAACGCCAAATCCAAATAACCGTCGACAAGAACATGCTTGACTTCCTCAGACACCATTTCCACCGCGTAGGTGAAATCACCGCCAAAAAATTCCTAGACTTCGCAGCCCTACCTCCCTCTAAAAACCCGAAACGCCTGAGCCACGAAGAAATCGTCCGATTAATGCAGAACCTGAAGAAATTCAAGGACTTCCTTCCACCCGACGCCAGTTGTTTGTCGCCGTTAGGGGAAGAATTGTTAAAAGCTGGAATTGTGAAAGAGCTGAAACCCGAATACCTCGTTGTTCACCAACGCAAACCCTCAACTTATGCTGGTCACCCATTCATCGTCGAAATGGGCATCGCCTACGGTGGCGAAATCCCAAAACGCGGTTGCTTTATGATCTACCGATTCGCCAACCGAATCCCGCTCCTATACGATGAAGCCAGCGACGTCTCATACAGAGTAATCATGGGAATGAACTGGCGCAGATACAAAGTCGCACCCGACATGCCCATCGCCATCGTCGTCCACATATGCAGCACGAAAGTCCCGTACAAAACCGTAGGAAAAGAATTCATCGCAGACCGCGCAGAAGTCAGACGCGAAGTCGCAAACGCACTTCGCGAAGTTGGACGCCAACTCCAGCATTTTCTAAGCAGGCAGGAACACGTGCATATGGAGAAAAAACGTTTAGGCGTATTCTCAAAATACCTGCCAAAAATCGCCCAGTTCGCCGCTAAACTCGCCGGAAGAGAGAAGCTTCCTGATATTGAAAAGTTATTGAAGAGTGTGCAGAAATTTGGAGCAGAAGAAGAAAGCTAGCATAGCCAAGAAAAAGAATGAAGTAATCGGTAACCTAAAAAAGTTTGGCACAACCATTTACGACCAGTTAGACAAAGGAACATTCCCAACAATTAACATGCCGAGCCGCAGCACGGAAAACATCAACTACGACCCAACCCTCCGCCAATACATACTAGGCGAAAAAGTCGTCAGCCGAAGCGCCCGTAACATCCGCCACGTAAAACCCTTCACGCAGCTAGCGTGGGCAGCCATGTTCAGCAACGAACTTACCTCACAGCGGAAAACCAGCACGCTGAGAGACGTGTACTATTCGGCGCAAGCGTACGAGATGACTTTTACGGACCAGCAGGAAAGCAACAACATAATCACCGACTTGGAAACATTAACGGGATTTGCCCGCGAAGACTTCAACATTTTTCCAGAGGAACGTAGCGCGATTTTCGGTGACTTGACGATTGGGTACACTGTGCCAGGCTACGAAGGGAAAACACTCAACCTGACCAGCCACCCAGACGGCGTGCTGATTGGTCCAGCGTTGACTTCAGCCGAATTCATTAGCACCAAAGCCGACAAAGTCATAGCCATCGAGAAAGGCGCACTATTCACTAGGTTCATCGAAGAAAACGTGCATAACAAGCATCATTCGCTTCTTATTTCGTGTGGTGGTCAAGCGCCTAGGCAGACTCGAAGCTTCATCCGCCGCTTACACGATGAACTGAACTTGCCCGTTTACATCTTCACAGACGGCGACCCCTGGGGCATGCACATCGCCCAAGTCATAATCAGCGGCTCAGCCAACGCGGCGCACCTGCGCGAGTTAAACACGCCTGATGCAGTTTGGAGCGGGGTATGGGCTAGCGACATCGTCGAGTACAAGCTGCCAACCGACCCGCTGGATGAGGTGGACGTTAAGCGGCTGTATGAGTTACAGAAGGACCCGCGATACCAGAATGACCCATTGTGGCAGCGTGAAATCAAGCTTTTCCTGAAAATCAGGCGGAAGGCGGAGCAAGAGGCGTTCAGTCGCTACGGATTAACATACATCGTAGACGAATATTTGCCCACCAAGCTGAAAGGGACCAAGTAGAGAATTGGAAAACTGAAAAAAATAATTAAGACTGACCCAAGTCCTTTCCTCGCTTCAGCCCAGCCTTCCACTGTGAAAGAATGAATCTTAAAGTGATTTAAATAAGGGAGGGGGCTCAAACCGAGAGCAACATTTCTCCAATCCCCCAACACAAACTACTAGAAAAGCACACAAAAGTCCACACGGCAACACGCAGAACTAAAAGCACCTAAAAAGACCCAATTTACGACAAAACAACACGAACCAAAAAAACAAGAAAAAAGATGAAGAAAGAAGGCTTTTATTCTTCGCCCATACCGCCAGGCATTCCGCCTGGGCCACCTGGACCGCCTTTCGGCGATTTGGATGTTATGACGTCGTCTATGCGCAGTATCATGCTGGCTGATTCGGCTGCTGATTTT
Source organism: Bathyarchaeia archaeon (assembly GCA_035288165.1). Classification (GTDB taxonomy): domain Archaea; phylum Thermoproteota; class Bathyarchaeia; order Bathyarchaeales; family Bathycorpusculaceae; genus UBA11855. The sequence goes on along the minus strand of DATEAU010000100.1, from coordinate 2,640 downwards.
ATGGCTTGTTCTTTGACTGTGGCTGGTTCGATGATGCCGTTTTCGATGCTGTTTTGAACTTTGCCTGTGAAGACGTTTAGACCTTTGTTTTTGCCGTCTTCTTTTTCATGCGCTGACCGTAACTCTACGAGGACGTCTATGGCTTCTAATCCGCCGTTTTCAGCTAGGGTTTTGGGTATTATTTCGATGGCGTCTGCGAATGCTTCTATGGCGAGTTGTTCTCTGCCGCCGATTTTCGTGGCGTACTTGCGCAAGTCTTTGCCTATTTCGATTTCCACGGCTCCGCCGCCTGCGACTATTTTGTTGTTTTCGACCACGTCTGAGACTACTGATAATGCGTCGGTCATTGCCCTTTCCGCTTCGTCAACCATGCGTTCAAGTCCTGCGCGGATTAGGATGGCTACTGAGTGTGGGTCTTTGCATTTTTCGACAAATATCATTTTGTCTTCACCAATTTTGCGTTCTTCCACCATGCCTGCTGCGCCTAGGTCTTTGGCTTTAAGGTCTTCTAAGTCGGAAACTATTCTTCCGCCCGTTGCTCGGGCAAGTTTCTCCATGTCAGATTCTTTGACTCTGCGAGCAGCCATTATTCCCTCTTTTGCCAGGTAGTGCTGAACCATGTCGTCGACGCCTTTCTGGCAGAAAACGACGTCTGCGCCTGAGGCTTTGATTTTGTCTGCCATTTTACTGAGCATGCTGCTTTCCTGGTCTAGGAATGCTTTCATCTGGCTTGGGTCGCGTATGCGTATTTCTGCGCTCATTTCGGTTTTCTCTATTTCCAAGGCTGAGTCTAATAGCGCGATTTTAGCGTTTTCCTTTTTCTTGGGCATTCCTGGGTGGACGGTTTCTTTGTCGATGATTATTCCGCGTACAAGTTGGGTTTCGAGGAGGCTTTTGCCTGTTTTCTTGACGAGTTGGATGTTGTCTATGTCTGCGATCATTTTGTCGCCGCGTTGTTCTGCGATTTGTTTGACTGCGTCGATGGCTATTTCTGCAAAGTGTTCTTTTGCTGCGCCTATGGCTTTGCCGCTTATTGATGTTAATGCGACTTTGAGGAGGGTTTTGCGGTCGTTGAGGTCGACTGTGACGGCGATTTTGTTTATGGTTTCGATGGCTTTCTGAGCTGCTTTACGATAGCCGCTAACGAGTATGATAGGGTGAATGTTCTGGTCGAGGAGTTCCTCAGCTTTCTTGAGGAGTTCGCTTGCGAGAACCACGGTGGTTGTGGTTCCGTCTCCAACCATGTCGTCTTGGGTTTTGCTGATTTCAACCATCATTTTGGCTGCTGGGTGTTCGACGTCTATTTCGTTGAGGATTGCTGCTCCGTCGTTTGTTATGGTGATGTCGCCGAGTGAGTCGATGAGCATTTTGTCCATTCCTCGTGGACCGAGTGTTGTTTTGAGGACTTCGCCGATGACGCGTGCGGCCATGATGTTGTTTCTTTGGGCTTCTTTGCCTCTGTTTCTGGTTGTTCCTTCTTTGAGGATGAGGACGGGTTGTCCTGATCCTGTTGTTGTTAAGTATGCCATGTTATCTTTACCTACCTTTCTTTTGTAGAATTGTTTTATAACGGAATTATGCTGAATCCAAACGAAAATATAAACCTTAACCCTTGCACCATGCTGATATTGTAGGAGCGCCTGGTTGGATAGTGAAAATTCTTGTTACCGCTAACGTAACAGTTTAATTCCGCCAAGTTTTTTCTAGTCAGGCAGGTGCCATTAGCGTTGCGGGTTTCAGTTCGCTTCTTCACTAGCCTTAGAGAAATAACAGGCAAAAAAGAAGAAACACTCGAGTTCTCTGACGACGTGAAAGTCACGTTGGACAAAATTCTCGGGACTCTGTCCAGCCAATACGGCAAGGGTTTCGTCGATTACGTCTACGACGCCAAGACGCATGAAGTTAAGGGGTTTTTGCAGTTTCTCATCAACGGGAAGAGCGCCTCAACCATAAAGGGCTTGCAGACGGAACTGAAAGACGGCGATGTCTTGGCAATAATTCCGCCCGTGGGGGGCGGGTAAATCTTCGGCGAACGGATTAGAAGCCGCCCCAGAAGGGCGTTTTCTTCTGCATTAACTTTATGTATTGTTTGAGGACTTCCTGTTCCCCTTCAGAAAGCTGGTCCACATGCGCAGCCATCAATGCCTTGGCGTCAAGCTCCGGCACCTTCACGTAGAGGATATCTTTCTCGAAAACGTGCCTGCCCACAATAGGCTTATCCATTGATACGGCAACCTGCATGCCTTCTTTTGCTTCGGAAACTGCTTTGCCCTTGTCTTGTATCTGCTGGACATCGCCCACGGTTTCCCCGTCCTCAGACCGCACCAAGGAGACCTTCGGCTTTATCATTCCGCCCAGGACTTCGACGCCAAATATGGCTGGTTTGGCTCTGCGGAAAACGAAACCTGGCAGGACCTGGATTTTGCCTGGTTTAACGAGTTTCTCGAATTCCATTTCACTTTTTGCTTCGCGTTTCGCCCTAGCCCATTCAACATAGTTTTTCACCATGTTATAGATGATTGGCTCTTTGAAAACTTGGATGTCGTTGGCTACCGCTTCCTCCTCAGCGTCAGGTAAGACTTTGACTCCGAAAGCCAGAATAACTCCTAATAAGGGTTCGCGCGCTTTCACCACCGAAGC
>DATEAU010000099.1:0-12807 GCA_035288165.1 Bathyarchaeia archaeon | reverse complement strand
ATGCAAGTGCGTTGCTTATTTTAGTAGTTTCATGCTTTCTTCAAGACTCATTGCTAATTTGATTTCACTCGTGTTCCAAGCCATCCATTTGACCATCTCGGGTTCCATGGAGAATTTTTGCAGCGCCTCCGAAGTTGGGGCTTCATACACCCAAACTAACAGGTGCTCTGGAATTACTGTCCATACTCCAATCCTCTTGATTCCGTGTTTCTTCTCTAACCCGCCCAGCTTGTCGGGTAATTCTAAGGTGAGTTTCTTCATTTTCTCATTGTTCATCGGACAGTTCTCAGGGGAATGTCTGGATATTATCAAAAAAGTCGGCATAATTACACTCTCAAAAGAAAGAGTGTGAAAAGCCACATATAAATCATTAGCATTAGCGGATTGAAGAAACCTTCATCATGCATATTCCATGAAAAATCAAATCAACGAACACAAATAGTTTCTTTCAAACAAGTTCTCGTCATCCAGGTGATGAACAAAAAGTTTATGCGATTGATAAGCAGATTAAGATAGTGTATTAGTCGGGTGGAAGGATGGTTAAAAGAAAATTAGAGCTTGTTTTCGTCGATAAGAATGGGAAATGGTACCCTTTAGACGAGGTTACTCGTGAAGAATTAGCCGAAGGGTTAGAAAAAATCTCAAAAGAGGCCGCAAAGAGGCTTCAGTTACTGAAAGAGCAAAGATGAGCAATATGTGTAACGATTAGCTTTAGGCGTAGATTATGTTTTTGCCCGTGTCTTCGGAATCTTGTTTTGTTCTAGCACCGAGGCTGTGCAATACGCTGATTGTTCCGGTTTTTCCGAGACGCAGTTGCCTTTCGCCTCTGAATGCGCTTACTGACGCATTCTTAATTTGTATTACATTACCTACTGTAACGTAGTTTGCCTGCTCGTTCCAGAGGCAGAGTTTGATTTTTCCCGTTTCGTCAGCTATCAAGGCATTTGATACCAAGGCGCTATTACCGTAGCGTGTTTGGACTAGTAAGGGTTTGGTAGTCTCCAGAACTTCGGCTTCTACGTTGACCTTTTTCATTCCATGCCGCAAATCTTGGACCATCGTGGAAAGGCGAGGCCCGCAATTTTGTTTAACCATTTGTTTTTGTATTTTGTCTGTGTTCATCCAGCTTTCAAAGTGCATGTCTTTTCCGCGAAGGAATTCGTGTGCAATTCGAAACTGCACTACTACTTTGGAGTCTTTTGTGATTAGGAAAATTGAATCTTTGCCTATGCTGCCGCGGTATTTGATTGTTAGATTCTCACAGGTGGCTGTTCCTTCTTCTTTTGCTGCTACTAAAGTTTGAAAGAGTTCTGAAAGGTACACGCTATGTTTTACGGAAAGAAACGCTAGATGCTCGATTATTGTTGGTTTTTTTTGGTTAATATTCTCATCCCATTTTTGTTTGCCAGAACCAACATGAAAAAGTAAAGTCTCTTCAGAACAGTTTTCTCTTTCTTGAAGAATCCCGACAATCATATAGTAGTGCAATCTTTACTATATAGGCTAGTTGCCTGGAAAAGTTGTTTCTCCCATGCAGTTTAGCATATTTGCTCAAGCAAACTTTCATAAGCCTCGACTATCACCTTTTTGAAAGAGGAAAAGTGCATGGTTGTTGCAGGAAAAATCTTCAAACTCTCAGAACCACTCCCGATAGCGGAAATTGCGGCGAAGCTTGACGGTTACCGAACAGAGGAGAATTACGAGGAGGGCGACTACAGTTTTCCAATCGTAACGGAAGTCGCTGGGCTGTTGCCGAAGGGCAAAACGGTTACGGGCGTTTACTCGCACGATTTCGTTCTTGAAGTCTTTCACAGGGGTAAGACTGCGCCTTTGCCGCGGACCGTGGAGGCAATGTTCAGTTTCGCCGAGGTCGAGGGCACGGTTTTCTTGGTGGTTGTGGAGAAGAAGCGGGTGGCGAATTTCGTCGCGAATAAGCTGAGCGAAATCCTGTTCGAGAAGGTCGGTGGCATCTTGGAGGCGCGGATTCCGCCTAAGACGCTTCGTGAGTTTCATTTGAAGAATCGTGAGGACACGAAGATAACGTTTTTTGACAACGTGGATATTCCGAATGTGGATAAGCTGTCGCTTTATGGTCCTGACTTGATTAATACGTCGTTGTTTGAGGATTATACGAAGCATGGAGACTTGTGGTACGTGGTTGCGCGGTCAAAGGCGACGGGTTACGTTGTGGGCATCACGCGAGATGCGTCGGTTACAATTTTTAACTTGGCTGATAAGCAGAAGTACGTGGAGTACGTATCGAAAGAGATTTTTCCGATTATTTTGGCTGGCGGCAAGTAGCCTACTTTTTTCTGGTTTTGTTATGTTTTCCTTTTCGGATAGAGTAGCCTTAATAAAGTAACGCGTTGTATTCTCGGCGTCTAAAGGTTTTTCTGTCATGACAACTTTCACCGCAGAGTTCACGTATGAATTTTTATACTTATTTCGCGTAATCGTTTGTCATGGATACCGCGCTCACCCTTGAAACAGTCATCAGCTTAGTTCTAGCTATGCTATTCGGAGCCATAGTCGGCGTGGAAAGAGAAAGGACACATAAGCCAGCTGGGCTGAGAACTCACATGCTTGTCTCCTTGGGCTCATGCCTCTTCACCATCGTGTCTGTAAGCTTCAGCTTGGACCCCGCGCGGATAGCGGCAGGCATCGTGGCGGGAATCGGCTTCATAGGCGCAGGTACTATCTGGGCGGAAAAAGATAAAATCCAAGGCATCACGACAGCCGCAAGCCTTTGGGCAACAGGCGCCATCGGCTTAACCACGGGAATAGGCGACTATCCACTAGCTGCTTTTGTGGCGTTATTGGTGCTTTTAACGTTGTACTCAAAAGCAATCTTTAAACGACTAGGACTAGAAAAACATGAATAAACTTGTTGTACCGAATATTTTCTGAGAATGTAAGCCACGATGGTCTAATCTACATCTATTCTAATAATAAGGAAATCCTAAAGTTGTTACTGTGACGTACTTACCTTAAGGAACTTGATTCTTGAATAAGCGTAACCAACTCCATATTTGGAGCCTTTTAGAAATACAAAGCACAAACCAGTAGAGGGTCTATTCTCGGTTTAACTTTCTGTTTTAAATAAGGGGGCTATAGTTTTCTCGAGCATAACAGACGCATCGAAAATTGTTGCCGAATTCTCATTCATTGCTACTTTTCAGATCAGTATGAGAATAAGTTAAATTTAACTTTTGCAAGAGATTATTTTGTGGACGTGTTAGGAATGGCTAAGACAGTCAGTTTGCCAGAAACAGTATATGCTGATTTGGTTTCGGTCTCAGACGAGTTAACGCTCATGGCTAAGAAGCCAATTTCTCTTTCGATGGCAGTGCATCTCATCACTGCAGTTTACCGTGCCCACATGAGCAATCCTTGCGCACTTGACGCGTTCAGTCAGCAGATGGCTAGCTTGGATATTCTTTCGCCAGAAGAATTTGATAAAGTCTGGGATGATGTGCCTTCAAAAAAAGGAAAAGAAAAGACCAAAAAGAAAAAAGCATGAAATTTTCAAAACTCAATTCTCTCGGGCACGGTGTAAATGTTCATGCGTTTCCCACGCACAAACCCTGCCAATGTCACATTCGCCTTCTCAGCTAAATCAATGCCTGAAGAAAGTGCAGCCGCCAACGAAGCTACAATAGGCAAGTCAACATTCGCCGCTTTGAAAACCACGTCGCCCGACATTCGTCCGCTCAAAGCAAGAAAACATGCGCCAAGGTTGATTCCTTTCAATGCGCTTATGCCTATCACTTTGTCAACCGCGTTATGCCTGCCCACATCCTCAGCCAACGCAACCAGCGATCCCTCGCTTTTGTAGATTGCAGCAACGTGAAGCCCACCCGTTTTTCTGAAACCTTCAGCTTTAAAATTCAACTGGTTAACACAGTCAAAAATGATCTGAGCCTTAACCGTCAAGTTCGACTTAACTTTCGGAATTTTGCCAGTGAACTGGTGTGGCGAACCACTTCCGCAAGCTGATGGAATAACTCTGGCATGAAGCCTTGAAAGCTTCACTCGGTCTTCAATGTTGATGCCAGATTTCAGCTTAACTTGGCAGGTGCTTTCTTTCTCCTTCAGAACAACTTCCTCAACTTCCTCAGTTGACTTCAATACGCCTTCAGAAAGCAGATGCCCTACTGCGAGTTCCTTCAGGTCTGTTGGTGAACACAGAATGGTTGCCCAGAAAATCGTGTTGACGAAGAGGTAAAGTGGTTTCTCCTCAGCAACATCGTCAACTTTTTTCTCGGCTTTTCCCGTTGAAAGGTCAAGCTTCAATATGTCAACTTGACGGACCAGAATAATCACACCCCGTCTCCAATCGCATTACCTTAACCACCGTTCCGCAGTTCTCTTCTCACGCTTCGAATTCCTAAAAGCCTTTCTACAAACACGAAGCCAACGGATTACGTTTCGCAGTTTTCGCTTAGAGGAACTTCTCGTACGTGTTCAACTGAGGATTGTTAGCTTTCGAGACGAAGATTTTGCCAGTGCCCAATTCCGCACGGTCACCCAGAAACACGTAAAATGGTCCAGTAGCCGTTTCAGTGTCGTCAACTTTGACTTTCGGCTTCACGCTGTCAATCGTGAACGTTGGCATAACCTCTTCAACAGCGCCAGCGAGGATTATTTTGCCGCCCTTCATGCAAGAGCCAGCACGAGTTCCAGCTTGCCCTTTAACGTATATCGCGCCATCGTCCATGCCGAAACCCAAGAATTGCCCTACACTTCCTTTGATTTTGATTACTCCACCATGCATATTGACGCCTGAATCGCTACCAACCGACCCATCAACCACGATTAACCCTCCACGCATACCCGTGGTGCTTCCACGATATGGCGAAGCCAAATAATCGGTCGCGTTCCCATGAATTTCTATTAAGCCGCCTTTCATGTCGCTACCAGTCCATCCTCCTGCGTCGCCGTTTACTGTTATTTTGCCGCCTGTCATTTTTTCGCCAAGGTGCATTCCCGCGTTGCCATTTATGACGATTTCGCCCTTTTTCATTCCCATGCCTATCCTGCGAACTTCGCCAGCGTCTCCGTTGATTGTTATGTTTGGGGTTGCAGCAGGGTCTTCTTCGATTTTGAAGAGGTCACCGAGTTTTTTCTGCTTGTTTCCCTCGAAAACGGACAATTCGGCGATTTCAGCAGCGGTTTTGCCTTCGAAAACTTCGGGAGTAATGCACTCAGCGTAGATTGGATACTGGAACTTCTTAAGTGTTGTAAGCACAATCATCTTAAATGCTCGCCTTCACAGTTATTGGGTCTTTAACTTTAACGTGATGATCGAACACTGGATAATTATCGTACTCTACCGTCCAGTACTGTTTGAACTTCAGCTTCATATCTTCATCCACTTTCTCCTGTTGCGCCGTCTCCACGTCAACCCACATGGTTCTGCCGTCAGCGTGCTGAACGACTTCGCCATCTTTGACGACGATTTTGCCGTCCTTAATCGTGTAAGCAGCGTTCCTGAAAGCTCTTCGAACAGTCTTGTATTTCCGTGCAATGTCGATTGTCTCAGGGTTCACGTTATAAATTGCTACATCTGCGTCTGCGCCGACACCCAAGTGACCCTTGTTTTTGAGACCCAACGCCTTCGCCTGACCAGCACGGGTTACGATAGCGAGTTCGTAAAGGCTCAATTCGCGATTTATTGAAGTCAAGAGACTTTTCTTCTGCGCCTTTTTATGACACTTTTTCAATGTTGCCATGCGAGCTTTGTTGCTGATGAGCCAAGCAATGATTTTCGGGTAAGCAAAGAACGGTCCACCATTAGGATGATCCGTCGTCAAAAACATTTTCCACGGATCCGTAATCATCAAAGCCAACTCCAAGCCAATAGACCATTGAGTAGCATTTACAGCGTTGCTCTTCTTGTAATGGAAAGGAATTATGCCGCCGCTAGTTTCGGTTTCAATGTCGCTGTTAACCCACTTGTGCCCACTCAACTGATACAGCGTATACTCGAAAGGACCATCAGCCGTCATAGTGGTCGTGTCAGTGAATATGACTTGACCCATGTCAAAAGTCATGTGATTATGAGCGTTAATGTACTTGGAGATTTCTTCTGCGGCAGAGCACATGTTTCCCCAACCGTCGCCTCCGAAACTGCTAAACTGCAAATGAGTTATGTGACCCACGGGCTTGCCGTCAGTGGACAAATCTTCTAAGCACTTCATAGTTTCCAGCGTGGTAACGTAATTTCCTGGCAAACCAAGGTTGTTGGTGTGAAGATGAATCGTATGCGGCAAATTCAGCATCGTGTTAACTTTGGCGAGACCGCGCACTATTTCTCTTGGAGTAATGCAGAAGTTGGGAACTTCATCGTCAATGCTGTGAACGTTCTTTCCGAAGCCCCACGATTCCAGTCCGCCAGGGTTCACGATTTTTATGGCGTAGCCTTTCGTGGTTTCGAGCATCCAGGCAACGTGTCTTGCGCATCCTACCAAGTCGCCTTTCCTCAAATACTCAAGGACGAACCACCAATCCCCAATTAGTGGATAGCTTGCTTTATCCAGAAGCGGTATGTCATTAAGTTCTTCGTGAGTGTGCTTAGCCTCCAAAGGCGCCATCGAAGGATTCATCACAGTAGTGTAGCCCATTTTGGAGTAACGGTAACCAGTAACAAAAGTGGATGGAATCGAGTAGCCAGTTCCAGACCTCGTCAACAGCGTTTTCGAAACTACATCTTTAACGTGGTCTTCAGGTCTAACGATGCGTCCAGTGTTCACTTCTCCGCCAGCAATATGAGTGTGAATGTCAACGCCGCCTGGCATTACAGTTAAGCCTGTTGCGTCTATTGTTTTTCCGCGGTGTCCGTGGACTTTTTCGACGATTTTGCCGTTTTTGATGGCTATATCCATTTTTTCGCCGTTAATCCCATTTATAGGGTCGAACACGAAACCATTCTTTATGAGCAGTTCAACCATTCTATACAGCCTCCACTTTTTGCTCTACTTTTTCTTCTGTTTTCTGAGCTTTAATTATTCTGACTTCTTCGAGGATGCGCCTCAATATTTCCTCATCTGCTAGTATTCCTTCTGGAGGTTCAACAACTTTCTTAAGCGGCAACGGCACATGGTCCATTCGGTAAGCTGTGCCTTCAACCTCTATGCCGACGAAAGCAGACGGAAACACTATGTCGCCAAGCATCGCGGTAGCATTCATGTGAGGATCAATTACTATTAACGGGTGCTTAACCATGTTTTCAACCGCTCTTTTCGGGAAGTTCGCACCTGGATCTGCCGCAATAACCAACGTCGCGTCATTCTCTCCTCTGAGGAGAACGTCCATGCTTGTGGTTTCGCCAGGATTATACCTTGGGTAACCGAGTGAGAAGTCAACGGCGAAGGGATACCCAGTTTGCCAGGCAGAGACAACGTTTGCGCCTGTGACGTTGAAGTGTCCTCTCATGGGCATGATGGCGAATTTCGTTCGCATGTTCAAATCGCGTATCAGCGATATGGCGACTTCTATGTTTCTGAATTTGCCTCTGGTTTGGGTTAAGCCCATGCCGAAGAAGACGACGCCGAAGTCAGCGTTCACCAACGCGTCGGCAACTTCCTCCAAATACTCTACTGGGACGCCTGCGACTTTGTCAACGTCAAGCTCTTGATCCTTAACAAGCGCTCTCAAGGCTTGCATCAACTCGTAATCCTTGTTAGGTTCAACTTGGATGAAGTAGTCAGCCATCTCGGCGGACATGCTCTTTCTAACGTCGATAACTATTAGTTTGCGTCCACCTTTGGCAATCATGGCTGGTGGCATTCCGGGCACCGGGCAAGCTTGAGGTCGTGGCTTTGTTCTCATTATGCCTAGTCTGGTAGCACTTTCCAGTTTCTTCTTGCCGGCCCCTGCTTTGAGTTTTTGTACGTAAGCTTTCCACTCGCTTTTTTCGAACCTGCCTTCCGTGAAACTGGTGTATCTCTCGAGGTGTCTCGGGTGTGCGCTCCAGGGGTCGCACCCCCAGTAAATGATAAGGTCTGCACGATGCCTAATCTGCCCCAGAGTACAAGTTGGAATGCCAACCTGTTGAACTCCCAGTATCGAGGGACCGTGGCAGACGACTGCCGTGTTGTCCAGTACACCGCCAACTTCCTCTGCTAATTCCACGCCGACTCGTTGGGCTTCGCAGCTTGTTGAACTCCAACCGTACAGTACAGGGTAATTCGCGTTAGCAAGAACTTCCGCTGCCTTATGCACTGCCTCATCCATGGAGGCTGGAACAAGTTTTCCTTCCTTCCTAATCATTGGCGTGTGAATTCGGTGTTCGCCCTTGTACCCTATGAATTTTGACTCGCACATGGCGCAGCCATTCTTAATCTTGACAACTTCATTGTTCTCTACTGTGACCTCAATGTCGTCACACAGGCACCCGCAAATAGGACAAGTTACAGAATTTATTACTGGCACTCTAATTTTACCTCCCAAATTGAGCCATAAGGAGTTCTTCCATGCTTAGAACCGCTTTATCGGGAGCAGGTTCAACTTCAGCTGGGGTTCCCTTGAAAGAGGGCATTCCAATGCTCGTGGTTACGTCGCTGCAAATGGCGTTCGCCCATGGACCGTAAGGAATGTAAATCAAGCCAGGCATTGAACCTCTGGGATGCTTGACTGCTTTCAAAACAACCGAGCCATTCGGAGTTGAGACACGGACGTTTGTATCGTTTTTTACGCCCAGTTTTTTCATGTCTTCTTCGTCCATGTAAACCATTGAACAGGCTTCAAAATATTCGTGTGATGCTTTGCCTCGTTCTTTGCCTACTCCCTGCTCGATTGTTCGTCCAGTGAGCAAAGTTACACGCAGTTTTTGCTCCACCATGGTTCTACGACCTTATAATTAGAGGCTAATTGGTTATATTTAAGAGTAAGTTCAAGAAACATGCAAAAATCAACATCAAACCTCAAACATGCTTCCAATCATAGGTCCTATGTTTACGTATTGCGCTACATGATTGCAGTTTGTCTTACTTCTCTTCATCAACGTAGCATTCGGCAGTGAATCTCGGCGTGCAGATACAATAGAACACCAAATCAGTCTTTCCAACGTTGGTTATCCGCTGCGACGTGCCCGCTGGAATGGCAACTACGTCGCCAACAGTTACCTCTGCTGGTTCAAGGTTCCCGACATGGACTTTTCCATTCCCCTTGGTGATTATGTACATTTCGTCCGCACCCTTCAAGTGATGCGCGACGGTGGTTACTCCTGGTTTCACCCTTGCACGGGCAATTGACACTTTTTCTGAGCTCAAGTTCTCCCAAATGAAACAATGTTCAGGCGTCAAGTACTCGTTTAGGGATTTGGCGTTGACGATTTCGGCTTTCATAGTTTCAATCCGCTTCTTAGGTAGCTCCTTAAATGATGAATGAGGGTTATAGACTTTATATTGATATAGTTAACAATTAATGGCTCAATAGACTGAGCGAGGTTGAATTGATGAAGCAGTTTGTCCTCACGCCGTCAGCGGGTAAACGGTTAATCGCCAAAGCATTAGCAAGACACCCCACGATATTAAACGCGTTGAAATCTGGAACAGTTGTCATCGTTGCAGGCACCACAAACGGTTACGTAGCCGAAGAAATCCTGAAAACCCTCGGGGTCTCTGAAGGCTTTTCTCGCAAGCGTTTCTTCCGAGGCATAATCCTGCCACCTGGTCAAGCTGTAACGTCCGAAGGGCGACTAGTTGACGAAAGCAAGTTCCCTGGAGACGTAGTCATAACAAAGAACGTTTGGCAAAAAGGCAAAACGATACTTGACGTAATTGACGACCTCCAGGAAGGCGATGTCATCGTAAAAGGCGCAAACGCGCTGGACATGCAGAAAAAGCAGGCTGCCGTTCTCATTGGGCACCCAAAAGCCGGCACCATAATGGTAGCTCTCCAAGCGGTTTTAGGACGTCGCGTCAGCCTAATCGTGCCCGTGGGTTTGGAGAAACGCGTTAACGGTGACTTAAATGCGTTGGCGGAAAAGGTTAACATGCCTGGAGCAGATGGCTACCGATTATTCCCAGTTCCAGGTCAAGTGTTCACCGAACTAGCCGCAGTGATGCTATTGACTGGAGCTTCGGCTGAGATGGTTGCGGCGGGAGGCGTTTGCGGCGCAGAAGGAAGCTACTTGATTGCCGTTAGCGGGACAAAAGAGCAAGAAAAAGCAGCCGAGGAACTGTTAGCGTTGGTTGCTTCTGAACCAGCATTCACTCTCTAAAGTTTTGCGTGTGTCATGGGAACGCCGTTAAACACCTAGTTCAATCAACTTGCGCAAACTGTTGATTTCTATCGCATTCGTTCCAGTTAAAATGCGCGAAAGCTTCGGCTTGGCGCTGGCACCGACAGTGACGACACGGTTGCCTTTGTAGGATATCGTCACGGTTAATTCTTCATCCCGAAGTTCCTCAGCTATGCTCTTAAATTGGTTTAGCCTGCCCCTTATGGATGTTCTTCCGCCCAAGCCTCCAACAATGTCTTTCACGAACTTTTTATCGACCACGTCAAGGTCAATTTTTTTGTTTCCAGCTTTAAGGTGCAATGCTTCCTTGTTGTCTGTGGATAAGGTGACCTCTCCAGATGTGATAACGTGCCCTAGCCAAGCTGGCAATTGCACTCCTCTACTCACCTGAATAACGTCGACTACTTCTTTTCAGCGGCGAAGACAACGTCCAGCACGATGGAGCCGTTGAGAGTGGTTTTCACCATGCCTACTTCCAAGGTTAAGTCTTGAAAAGTTAGCTTGAGGTCGGATTCCCTTCCAGCGAGTTTATCAATTACTTTCAAAATAGTTGCGCTGAAATCTTCATTGGTTTTTGCCATATTTTATCACTACACGAAAAATAAAATGGACTCATGATATAAATATTTACTGCACACTTGGTTGTTTTTTACGTGTAATTATTGGAAGGGCTGCTTAATTTCTGCTAGCGAAAGGATAGCAACGCCGTTTTCTTTAAGAGTTTTCTCCGCTTTCTCCAAATCGTTAACCCGCAGGACCAGCGCAAACTTTCCATCCATGTGGACGGCAGATGAATAAGCGTATTCAATGTTTAATCCGCTGTCTCCCAAAACCTTCGTAATCCTCGAGACCCTGTCTTTTTCCGTAATCAGGATAACTATTACTTCTATGTTTTTTCTTGATTTTGCAAGGTTGAATTCCGCGTCTTCCAGAATTTTCGTGGCTTTAGCTGGATCTTCCGTGATTAACCTGACCAAACCGAATTCACCAGCCTCCGCGATTGACAACGCGAATATCTTTATCTGGTTCTGGTCAAGCTTTTCCATCACTTCTGAAAGCGAGCCAGGGTGGTTGTCTAAGAAAACGCTCACTTGTGGTACTGGCAAGTTTTTTACCCAAGTTCTCTTTAGATTCAAACAATATTTATATCTTCACATAGTCTTTGCCGTGCATTTCTTCGTTGAATGTGCAGAAGGTTGTTTAGGAAGTTTGGAGCGGTGGAATTGTTTTAGTGAAATAAAAGTGCAACCATGGTGCTCTCTAGTGCTCGGAAAAAGTATAGCCCCCTTCATTTAAAGCAGGAATGTTGAATTTAGAGGCGACCGCGATAAAAGGGAAGTCGAAAGAGGACATTTCCAGAGTCCTCTCAGCGCTTTTCCTAAGCGCACGGCGCAACTAAAAAAAGAGGGGAAGATATTTGTGGTTTGTTGGCTGTTTGTTTACGGTCGTTTTCTGAGTATCAGCACATTGGCGGCGCCAACTATGGCGATCGCAGCGATGATAGCGATTGCAGCGTACAACACGTAAGTGTCTGTCATGGATGGCGGCGCAGGCTCAGGTTCAGCAAGTGCAGGCTGCGCAGGGTCTACAGCGAACGAGGTCACAGCGTGCGATGGCCAATAGGATTCGGATCCGGCGAACGAAGCGTAGACCGTGTACTGTCCTTCGATGTCTGGTTTCCAGTTGAAAGTGAAGAACCCGTCAGAATCGCCCGTTGTCCTGCCGATCTCCCGGTAGTTGCCGTTCGCGTCAAGCACGCTTAAGGTGACTTCGACGCCTGTAGCGTCCGTCGGCCGAGGCTTCTGCATGTACACGTACTCCATCCACGCGCTCTGGCTTGCGTCAGAAACAGCGGGAACACCGTTGGGAAAGCGCGCTGCCTGCTCTTTCTGTTTTGTACCAGCAGAAATGTCAGTCACAGTGCCACGGATCACAAGCGATTTACCCAGCTCAACACTAACATCGGGTGCGGCAACTGTCAAGGCGCTTGGACCTTTACCAATAGCGTACAGCTGACCGTCATAATAGTTGTAGTATACCCAAGTGCCGTCTGCAACAGCAGTACCTTCACGTCCAAGCTGAGCTCCGAATGACATTAGAGTCCATATTTCTTCGCCTGTCGTCGCGTTAACAGCGCGTGCTAAGGCACCCTTCCACATTGGTGTGTTGGGAGAGTGCTCGCTAGACATCATGAACACTTTTCCGTCAACGATAGCGTATATGAATGTAGGGTATCTACCCCAAGCTGACTGCAAATTAGTGCTAGTGCTGTTACCTGGTCCACCATTACCGTAGCTCCACAAAAGTTTTCCGTCCTTAGTATCCCAGGAGTAGAGTACTCCGTCCCAACCGATATTGTAAAGACGACCGTAGGCTGTGGCAGGGGTCAAACCGACAGTACCCAGATTGAAATACGCCAAGTCAGAGGCGCCTTCAATGGGAGGTGTTTCCCACAATAGGGTCCCATTGTCAAGGCTATAGCCTGCCTGTAGCGAAGTTTCTTTGTCTCGGAAAATGACGACGCGGTTCACCGGATCTACAGCTGCTAAACGTCGGGTGGC
>DATEAU010000098.1:0-5441 GCA_035288165.1 Bathyarchaeia archaeon | reverse complement strand
TCTGACAGAAAAAGAAATGGTTGAAGAGATCAAAGTTCAGTGGAAAAAGCTTTGGCAGGAACGATTAGAGGATAAAGTGCGTGCGGAAGGCGTGGCTATCGATGACTACTCCAAGCTGTTCGTAGACAAAGGCACGGTAATACATGCCACTCGCACCTTCAAATCTTTGAGTTTTAAAGAAATCTTGGAGCAGAATCAAGTTGCGAATGCTGATAGATTGGTTCCTCCTAGTCCGCAGGTGGGTGGGTGGGCAAAATTCATAAGAGTATTAATCACCAACCAAAAGCCGCAACGTAATCGCCGAGCTCTCGCATATGTAGAGCCCCAAAAAGAGAAGCAGCAGCCGAAGAAGGGCGGTAGAGGTTGGCTGCACAAATAACAATACAAGCGACCCTTTGTTAAAATCATTCACCGTTTTTTCTTTCATTCATCTAATGAACGTATTTTGAGGAACCTGTATGGGAAGCTATAGAGGCAGACTAGACATCATAGCAGACATCTTAAACGTTGCCAGCAGAAGTGCAAAGAAAACGCAGATAATGTATCAGGCGAACTTGAGCTACAAAGTACTGCAGAGATACCTCACCGAAGTTGTCGGCGCCCAGCTTGTCAACTACGAAGATGAAAAGCAGTTGTTCCAGCTCACTGACAAAGGGCGAGAATTCCTAGAAGCGTACCAGAAATACTCCAAAACAAACAAGCACGTTGAGAAAGGACTGAACGACATCGCCACAAAAAAGAAAATGCTAGAAGACCTGTGCCCAGGCGATATGCCGTAACGATACGTATCTTTCTCAAGTTCAAGTCTAGTCTCCATAAGAGTCGGAGTGTGCTTTAGCCTTGATTAAGAAACGCTATGTTAATTTTTCAATAGGAGGGTTCCTGCTTTTGTGTTTGCTGTCAGGCTCCAGTTTGGTTTTTGCTCAGCAGGATAGTGCGGCTGGGGCGATTGGTTCGGCTAAGCAGCAGCTTGTTGTTTGTTATGAGGCGGCGGCTGAGGCTGAGCGCGCGGGTGGTAACGTGACGTCTTTGACGGCTGCTCTCAACGAGGCTGGCGTGTTGCTGTCTAAGGCGGAGTTAGCCTATTCCAAGAGTGATTTCGGTGCGGCTGGCGACTTTGCTGTTCAGAGTCGAGAGAGGTTGAATGGCTTTGTGGACGAGGCGGCTGAGTTGAAGGCTGCTGGTGAGCAGATGCGGAACATGGATTTCCTTATTAACATTGTTGGGTCGATTGTTGGGACGTTTGTTGTGATTGGGGCTGGTATTGGTGTCTGGGTTTTCTTGAAGAGACGTTACGGGCAAGCGGGGGAGCAGGCAAATGAAATTCCAAGAATATAAACTGCTGATAATAGTTGTCACTGCCATTTTGGCCTTGGTGGTTGCTTCTCCTGCGCTTCAGAGGTTTTTGGTTTATCCGCAAACCGAGTTCTTTACTGAATCCTGGATTCTCGGTCCCGAGCATAAGGCTGAGAATTACCCCTTTAACATAACAGCTAACAGCGGCTACGATGTTTTTCTGGGTTTGGGAAACCATTTTGGGAATTTTAGTTATTATCAGGTTCAAGTGAAGTTGCGTAATCAGACTCAGTCTGGTGCTGACAGTTTTAATCGGACTTCGAGTAGTTTGCCGCCTCTCTATAGCATATATGCGTTTGTGGCGGATAATGGGACTTTGGAGTTGCCTGTTTCGTTCTCGTTCAGTTATGTTTCTGGCGGGAATGAATCGCGGGTAGACTTGGACAGCATGATATTTAACGGTGAGACGTTGGGTCTTTCCGGTTATATGGTTTCGTTTGATTCTGAGGGTGAGCAGCGTTTGGTGAATTTGTTTTTTGAGGTTTGGATTTACGATAGTGCATTGGGCGGGTTTAGGTATCACGAGCGTTTTGTGGGGTTGTGGCTTAATCTTCAATGAGACTGGCTTAGATGGGTTGGTGAATTGATTGTCGCGGTCTGAAGAGTTGTTCATGCGAGCGCAGAAGCTGATGCCTGGCGGTGTGAATAGTCCTGTGAGGGCTTATCAGCCTTACCCGTTCTTCACCAAACGCGCCAAAGGCTCACGGATAACCGATGTTGACGGCAAGGAGTATATCGATTACTGCTTAGCTTACGGACCATTAATCCTTGGTCATGCCCATCCTAAAGTCATCGAAGCCGTCAAAGCGCAACTCGAGAACGGCACGTTATACGGAACGCCAACAGAACAAGAATTGGAATTGGCTGAACTCATAAACAAGATTGTTCCCTCCGCTGAAATGGTGCGTTTAGTGAGCACTGGCGGAGAAGCAACGATGAGCGCTATAAGAGCTGCGCGGGGTTACACGGGAAAAAAGAAGATAATCAAGTTCGAAGGCTGCTACCACGGAGCACATGACTCTGTGCTGGTTAAGGCGGGTTCAGGTGCAACAACTTTTGGTATGCCTGATTCCCTTGGAGTTCCAGAGGAGACAACCCGCAATACAATCGTGGTTCCTTATAATGATGCAGCGAAATTCGAAGAAGCGGTCAAGGAAAATAAGAATGATCTGGCCGCTGTCATCGTTGAACCTGTTCTCGGAAACATTGGGTTAATCCTGCCTAAAGAAGGCTTTTTGGAAACGCTCAGAGAAGTGACAGAACATTACGGCATAGTTTTGATCTTTGATGAGATCATAACCGGGTTCAGAGTAGCACTTGGCGGAGCACAAGAACATTACCGAATAACACCAGACATGACAACACTCGGGAAGATAATGGGTGGCGGTTTCCCGATGGCAGCCTACGTTGGAAAAGAAGAGATCATGAAGATGATTGCGCCCCAAGGAAAAGTGTATCAAGCAGGGACGTACAGCGGGAATCCCATAAGCGTTGCTGCCGCGATTGCCACTCTGAACCTTTTACGCGATGGCGGAGACGATTTCTACTCAAGAATGAACGCCAAATGCGAATCCGTGGTTAAGCCGCTGCAAAGATTAATCCATGAATCCAACTTGAAGCTTCAGATCAATCATATTGCTTCGATGTTTCAAGTGTTTTTCGCAGAAACTCCAGTCACCGACTATAAAAATGCGAAGACTGCAGACAACTCGAAGTTCATGAGTTATCATGCAAAGCTGCTTGACAATGGCGTGTTTGTTCCTCCCTCACAGTTTGAAACATGCTTCTTATCTAGCGCGCATTCGGCTGGAGATTTGGAAAAAACGGTTGAAGTTCTTTCGGCGGTTCTTGTGGACTTAAGTGTTTAGTTAACGTAATCGTGTAGGTTCAAAGCCAAATGGTGTCCTTCAGAAAGGATTTGTAAACGTTTATATGTATCGTATACGAATAAATGTAAACGGTGGAAGCAATGACAGAAGTAGTTTCAACGCGAGTTCCAGATGACATGGCTAAGGACTTGGACGAGATTGAAAAGGAAGAAAAGACCGACCGTGCCACCGTGGTCAGAAAACTCTTAGCCAGGGCTATTTCGGATTGGAAACTTGAAAGGGCATTAAAGTTGTACGGTGACGGGAAGGTAACGCTTTGGAAGGCTGCGGCGATCGCTGGGTTGTCTCTTTGGGAAATGATAGAAATAGTGAGGGAGAGAAAGATTCCTTTTCACTATACGCATGGTGATTTCTGTGAAGATTTTGAAGCGGCTTTGAAGGAAAGGCGATGAAGCCTTTAGTTTTCGATTCAACGCCTCTGATCTATTTGACCAGAGTCACTTTATCAGATTTTTTAGAGGAGATCTCTGGAGAAAAATTTACTACGGCGGGAGTTTTTGCTGAGGTCGTTGAAGAAGGGGCGAGAAAGGGGGTGCCTGAGGCGTCGCTTTTGGAAAGGTTGTTCAAAGAGGGCGTGATCCGAGTTCGAAGTCCTAGCGACGAGGGATATCTCAAATTTGTGAAGGAAATGGCTGCAGAAGGTGAAACACAGCCATTGCATGAGGCGGAAGCCGAGGTTCTCTGTTTGGCAAAAGAACTGAATGGGGTAGCTGTGGCTGACGATCAAGTGGCCAGGTCTGTGGCGAGGCTTCTGGGCGTGGAGCTCCATGGAACAGGGTTTATCCTTGGCAAGATTCTTGCGACAGAAAAAATAAGCAAAGAAGAGTTAACGGAAAAGGTTAAGGCAATGCGTGATGGGGGTTGGTACGTGTCGGCTGAAGATTACCTGACAATCATCGAGTATCTTAAGAACCTTCCCGTACGATAGATTATTAGATGTGAGAAGAGACCCTTGCACAAAAACTAGTCGTTAACTATGTCAGAAGGGGTGTTAGCATGGCGCATCCATGTTCGAGTTGTTCTTCGCAACAGAGCCAATCGTTGACTGCTCAACTGCAAAAGCAGCCGACAACCAACGGTGCATGCGGTTTCATAGTGCTTTGCTGAGGAAAGGTGTTTTTCTGCCACCATCACATTTCGAAACCGTTTCCTGTCCAAAGCGCATTCGCGTGAGGATTTAGAGAAAACGGTTGAAGTTCTTTGGGCAGTTCTTGTTCAGATTAGCTAATTCTTTAGCTGTAGAGATTGATTTTAATGAATCTGATGTACCGTGTTAGCAAAAAATACAATAGTAGGGTTCGTGCTAGTTAGGTAGGCAGTTATGAAGAAACTTAAGGAAATAAGAGACCAGTTGGAAGCACTCAAGCCTTCGCTCAGGGAAAGGTTTGGAGTGGAATCTATTGGCGTGTTTGGTTCATACTCAAGGGGCGAACAGACGAAGAAGAGCGATGTCGATGTTTTGGTTGTGTTTTGCGAAGATGCTCATGTTGGGTTCTTCAAATTTTTGGAGTTGGAAGAGCTTTTGACCAAAAGGTTGGGCGTTAAGGTTGACCTCGTGACTGAGAATGCTCTTAAGCCCATGTTGAAGGATCGAATTCTTAATGAGACTACTTTGGGGTAGACACTCGAATACTTTGGGACGCTTCGAAGATTGACTTGCAAGCCATTAAGCCCTTGCTTGAAAGCTTGGTAGAGGGGAGAGTCAAAGCAAAGAGCAACTCAAATCGACGGTCGAATTAACTAACAAATAAAAGGGCAGTTACGAATTAAAATATTATCGGAGTGTTCACTCGCCATGGGTTTGGAAAAGCGTAAGGTGGTTCCGTTGGCTTTGCCCGTGTTTGACGAGGAGATGGAGGCTGCTGCGCTTAACGCGTTGCGTCATGAGCGTTTCGTTTTGGGTGAGGACGTGTTTAAGTTTGAGGAGGAGTTTGCGCGTTACGTGGGGTCGAAGTTTGCTGTTTCGACGAGCTCTGGCACGAATGCATTGCAGATTGCTTTGTTGGCGTTGGGCGTAGGCAATGGCAATGAAGTTGTCACTTCAGCCTATTCGTTTATTGCTTCCGCGAATGCTGTGCTTCATGTGGGGGCTACTCCTGTTTTCGCTGACATCAACGCGAAAGATTTCAACGTTGACCCAGAAAAAATGAAGCTGAAGATTACGAAGCGTTCGAAGGCTTTGCTTCCTGTTCATCT
>DATEAU010000097.1:0-4599 GCA_035288165.1 Bathyarchaeia archaeon | reverse complement strand
GACGACGGTGGTTTTCGTCTTAATCAGGTCCAGCAACCTTTTCGCAGAGATATCTTCTTTGAGCATGTCGATGAGGTTTTTGGCGCCAAGTGAACTGCTGAAGATTATGGCATCTATTCGCCCTTCAGACAGGTCTTGGAGGAACTTCTCGTTTAGCTCTTGGTCGCTTGGGAGTTTCGATTCGTAAACGTAAATTTCTGTAACGCGGTTTCCTATTTGTCGGAGCTTCTCTGCCAGTTCAGGCGGAGCTTGACTGGTCCTGGGAATGTAAATTGTTTTGCCCGAGGCGCCGCGTTCCTGCAGAGATTGCATTATCCCTTCGGAAGTGTATTTTTCAGGGACGATGCTTACGTGAATTTGGTTTTTCTCAAGCGCTTCCGCAGTTTTTGGGCCAACAGCCATCGTAACAACAGAGTTGAGACGTGGTTTCAGCTGCTTTTTTAAACCCAGAGTCGCGGCAGCATCGAGAAGTTGTTGCACGCCGTTGACGCTCATGAAAATTACGTAATCAACCTTTTTCTCAGCCAAAGCATCAATGAAATCCTTAATCGCAGACAAGTTGCTTGGTCCTTTAATCTCAATCGTTGGCACAAAGTAAGGTTTCCCGTCCTTCTGCACAATTAGCCTGCCTGCTTCTTCAGCTTGCTCGCGGGGTCTCGTGATGGCGATTGTTTTGCCTTTCAGCGTTTTGGTTTTTTGAACCATGCAAGTTTCCTTCCCAGCTCCGTGACTTCGCCTATCACGACTACGGCTGGCGGTTTCACGTTGTTCTTTTCAGCTTCGTCCACTATGTTGCTTAGTTTTCCCAAAATGCTTTTCTGGTTTTTCGTGGTTCCCTGCTGGATGATTGCGACGGGCTTGTTCGGATCCAAACCGCCCTCGACCAGTTTGGCGACGATGGCTTCCAAAGATTCTATCCCCATCAGAATGACAATTGTATCCACCGCGTTAGCTAGTTTGCTCCAGTTGACGGGCTTCCCAGAGTCTCCTGCACGGTGACCCGTCACGATGGCGACGGAAGACGCGTAATCCCTGTGCGTCAGCGGAATCCCAGCGTACATAGGCGCGGCAATGGCGGAGGTTACGCCTGGCACCACTTCAAAAGGCACGTTTTTCTCAAGAAGTATTTCAGCTTCTTCGCCGCCTCTGCCGAAGAGAAACGGGTCGCCGCCTTTCAGCCTGACAACAACTTTTCCTTCAAGCGCAGTATTAGCTAGTAGCTCGTTTATTTTATCTTGGGGAACCTCGTGCTTTCCTGAGCGTTTTCCCACGTATATTTTTCTTGCCGTTTTGGGGGCGAATTTCAGGATTGATTCGCCAACGAGGCGGTCGTAAACGACGACTTCTGCTTTGCTTAGAAGCTCCATCGCCTTGATGGTTAAGAGTTTTGGGTCGCCAGGTCCAGCGCCAACGAGGTAAACTTTACCACGGGCCATACTTTTGTCTCCATTGAGCTTCGAATTCTTTGGCGCCTTGCTTTAAGAGTTTTTGAGCGACTTTTTTGCCTATTTCTTCCGCTTCAGAAAGAGCGCCTTTTGAAGCTGCCACGATTTTTTCTTCTCCGTCTAAAGAAAACACGCACGCATAAAGCGATAAACCCTTTTCTTCTGCTCGTCCAATCGTGCCTATTGGAACTCGGCAACCTCCCTCCAACGCGAGCACGAGACTTCGTTCAGCGGTGACTTCGGCTCTTGTGAGTGGGTTGTCGATGGATTCGAGAAGTTTGATGACTTGGTGATTGTTTTCTTTTGCGGTTATTGCCAAGGCGCCTTGCCCTGCTGCGGGTGTGAATTTGTCCAATTGGAAACGTTCTGAAATGAGATTGTTTATTCCCATTCTTTCAAGCCCTGCCTCTGCCACGATGATACCGTCGAATTCGCCCTCGTTTACTTTTCGGATTCGGGTGTCCACGTTGCCTCTTATCGCCCTGATATGGAGATCGGGGCGTAGATATTTTACCTCGGCAAGCCTTCTCAAGCTGCCTGTTCCTACGACACCGCATTTTGGCAATGCTTCAAGCGGGACTCTGTTTTTGGAGATTAGGACGTCGTGAGGTGAGCCTCTTTTCGGTATCGCCGCAATAATATTCTCAGGGGATTCCTGTGTTGGGACATCTTTGAGGCTGTGAACGGCGAGGTCAATTTCTCCGTTGGCAATGGCTATTCCGAGTTCTTTTTCGAATATGCCTCGCCTATCGATGGTGAAAAGGGGGTTTTTCGCGTCTTCATCGCCGAGTGTTTTGATAATTTTTACTGTGAAGGTAACTTCTGGGTGAATTGCCCTGAGACTATCTAGGACGGCTTTGGTTTGTGTTTGAGAAAGCTTGCTTCCCCTCGTGCCCACGATTAGATTCATAATCGAACAGTCCCGTATTCAATTGAGTGATTTTTTATAGCCATGTTCCGATGTCCTTGGCGAAGTATGTTATTATGAAGTCTGCGCCCGCCCGCTTGATGCCTGTAAGGATTTCCAGTATGACTGCTTTCTCGTCAATCCAGCCCATTTTGGCTGCAGCTTTCACCATCGAATATTCCCCGCTCACGTTGTACGCGGCGATTGGCAAATTGAACTTTGACCGTGCAGCGCTTATTACGTCCAAGTAAGCTAGAGCGGGCTTCACCATAATGATGTCCGCGCCTTCGTTGACGTCTAACTCGATTTCGCGCAAAGCTTCTTGAACGTTTTCGTACCCCATTTGGTAACTCTTTCTGTCGCTAAACTGCGGGGCACATTCGGCAGCGTCTCTAAATGGACCATAGAAGCAGGAGGCAAACTTGGCTGAATACGACATAATCCCCACTTGACTGAAACCTGCATCGTCCAACGCTGTCCTTATGGATTTGACTTGACCATCCATCATAGCTGACGGTGCCACAACGTCTGCTCCTGCTTCAGCGTGGCTAACCGCGATTTTCGCCAGAATCTCAACTGTGGCATCGTTCTGTACTCCGCTTCCTTTCAAAATTCCGCAGTGCCCATGACTCGTGTACTCACAAAGGCAAACGTCAGTCATGACAACGAGTTTGTCGCCGAACTGCTTCTTCAAGCCTTTTATGGCTTTCTGGACGACACCGTTGGCTGCAAATGCTTCTGAGCCTTTTTCATCTTTCTTCGAAGGTAAACCGAAAAGAAGGATGGCCTTCACACCTTGCTCCACGATGCGTTTCGCTTCATCAACAACGTTTCGCAGTGGCAACCTATAGTAATCGGGCATAGAAGGGATTGCAGCGGGTTTGCTGGCGTTTTCATCAACCAAAATTGGACAGACAAGATTGCTCGGCTGGATGCTTACTTTCTGTACTAGGCGCCGCAGGGCTGGTGTTCTGCGAAGTCGCCTTAACCTAACGGTTGGAAAACTCATTTTCTAGTCTCCTGAGGGTTTCATTTTTGATTTTTTCTTCACGCACTATACTTTCCATAATTTTCGACGCCGTTTTTTCGGCCTCGTGGAATTTGCCTGATATTAAAAGCATTTTTACTTTATCGTCTTCCATTATTTTGTAGAGAACTTTTCTCCGAATTTTCTGGTCTTCAACTCGTTCCTTTAGGATGGTTCTTATTCGCTCTTGAAGCTTAATCTGAAGCAAATCCTCCTGCGTGATTAACTCTTCTATTCGTTGCCGCAGCTTCTTAGCCATGGCGGGGCTTTTGCCTTCAGTGGACACCGCAATCCTTACATCGCCTATTCTCGCGACGGCTGGAAGAATAAAATCGCTGATGTCGGGGTTGTCAGCCACATAAACCATGAACCCAGACGCCTTAGCGCGTTTGGCAAGTGAGGCGTTGAGTTGATGGTCGCTCGTTGCGACTGCTAGCAAATCAGGCTTCGGGTTGAGCTCTTTCACGAATGCTTCGCCGTCTTTTATTTCCGTTCGTGTTAAGCAGATCTTTTTTGCTTTTTCCAGCTCTTTGAATCCAGCGGAGAAGTTGCGGCTTACTACGAGGACTTTTGAGCCAGCGTCTAGAAAATTCAGTACTTTTTTGTATGCCTCGGAGCCTGCGCCGACCATCACGACGTATTTCCCCTTGAGCTTGAAGTCCATGATCAACTGGGGCATCGTCCACCTTCGAATAAGCTCTGGGTAAAGTTTGTGGCGAGTGAGTTTTTGAATTTTTCCAAGAAGGCATCATAATCCACATCTTTTTTCTTGGGAGGTTCGGCGAGACTTGTCAGCAAGTCTAAGTCTATGTTGTGCTCTATTGTTTCGATGGCTTTGGCTCCGAACTCTTCATAGCGTATTTCTACTTCGGGAATCATACCTCGACCCTCTAATTCAATTCGGGGAACGATGCCAAGCAGTTCGATTTCAAGGGTTTTGAAGGCGCGATTGATAAGCAGCCGTATTTCATCGGTTAAATAACTAATCCGGGCTTTGTTGAAGACTACGCCTTTCACTCTGATTCCCAAGCTTTTCATGAGATTCGCGTAATTTAGTCCATTTATCACGGCGCCTTCGATGCCTTCCTTATCGCAGCCAACCACGAGAACCGTAGGCGCGTCCAATGCTAAGGCCACCTCAGCGGTTGAAGTCGGACGCTTCACGTTTTCGTTGAATAACCCTGTGAAGGCATTCATTGCGCCTTCAATTAAGATGAAGT
>DATEAU010000096.1:0-3146 GCA_035288165.1 Bathyarchaeia archaeon | reverse complement strand
TGGCGGTGCTTCGTCAACAGCAAAAGCTGTTTCTGCTTGTGATGGATAGTAGCTTTCAGAGCCAGCGAACCTTGCGACAACAGTGTACTTTCCTGGAATGTCAGGAGTCCACTGGAAGCTGTAGAAGCCAGATGAGTCACTTGTAGTCGTGCCGATTTCGCGGAAGTTTCCATTCGCATCAAGCACACTCAACGTAACCTCAACGCCGGTGGCGTTTGTTGGTAGTGCTTTCTGCATATATACGTACTCCATCCAGTTGCTCATGCTAGCATCAGACATTGCTGGAACACCGTTGGGGAAGCGTTTTGATTGTTCAAGTTGTTCCGTGCCAGGAGAGATGTCGGTTACTGTTCCGCGGATCACAAGACTTTCGCTCTGTGTGATAGCTGCCATTGGTGCGTCTACTGTGAGTGCGCTTGGGCCCTTGGCGACTGCGTAGATTTTCATGTCGTAGTTGTTCCAGTAGATTAGCGTGCCGTCTGCGATGGCGATGCTTTGAGGATGAGGCCAGCTGTACATGCTCCAGACTTCTTCGCCTGTGTTCACGTCTAGGACTCGCATCTTTGCACCTTTGAACAGCGGCGTATCAGCAGAGTGCTCATGGGTTCCGACGAAGATTTTTCCGTCAGCGACAGCGCCGAGCATCAGCGTATAGTATTTGAAGATTTGCTGGTTGCTTGGGGCTTCGTAGCGCCAGAGTAGTG
This sequence comes from Bathyarchaeia archaeon, assembly GCA_035288165.1. Taxonomy (GTDB): domain Archaea; phylum Thermoproteota; class Bathyarchaeia; order Bathyarchaeales; family Bathycorpusculaceae; genus UBA11855. The sequence goes on along the minus strand of DATEAU010000096.1, from coordinate 2,442 downwards.
TTCCGTTATACAGGTCGTATGCGAAGACCATGCCTGTGTAGCCTGCCGTGAAGAGTTTGCCGTATGCGATTGTGGTTCCCTCGACGTATATGAGGCTTGGATAGCTGTAGTATCCGAATGGGTTAAAGTCGGCTTGTGGTTTTTCGGCTTCCCAAAGTTTCTTGCCAGTGTACATGTCGTAGCCAACATAGCGCTGGTAGGGCATCTCGACCCAGACCATGACACCTTGACCTGCCCGTTGGAACTGCAGTATGTGGTTGTCTTCTTTGAAGTGTGTTTGATATGTCTCCGTCCAAAGTACTTCGCCTCGGTTTGCCGCCTTCAAGCTCACTGCCCGGAAAGTAACGTTCTCTGGGTAGTGGTACGTTAGTGAGCCAGTGCCGGCTTGGTGAGTGCCGTTGCTGATTAGCAGGACGTCGTTGTATTGAGCATATCTAACAGTTGATCCGCCTGTCATTTGAGGATACCAGGATGCTGAAACGTTCCAGTCATAATTGACTTCAGTGCTTGCGTTTACTAGCCCTGCTCCACCGTCAACCCTCCTCATCGTGAGGCTGGAGTTCCATTGCGACAAGACCCAGTTTGGACTCGCAGTGGTACCGGTGTTGCGGAATACGTAGCGCAGCAGCTCGCCTTTTGGACCTGCAGCTTCAGTGCCTGAAGGAACGCCAGTTATGTTGTAAGCAGTGGCTGTTCCGTAGAGTGGGTGAACTGGGGTGCCGAAGTTGTTTGAGAATAGCCATCCTGGGTTAGCGATTCCGTGCTGGTTCATGTCGTCCCAGTCGTATTGGTAGCCGAATGTTGGAAAAGCGCTGATTGTTCCGTTAATTACTGCGTTGTTGCCCTGATATATCCTGCTGGTTCCTGTTACGGGTACACTCATCGTTGTGTTGCGCCATACTTCTTGTCCAGTGCGTAGGTCAACGGCTACGTAATCTCCTGACTGGGCGCCAAAGTATTTGGAGTCTTGGTAGTAGAGTATTCCGTTCATGATTATCTGTTGCGTATATCTCGTTTGGTATTGGTGTCCTGAGTTATAGGTTTCGCCCACTGTTGAAAAGTTAGCTCCTCCGACTAGTCCACCAGCTTCAGTTTGTTTCGTCCACACAATGTGTCCGCTGTTTGGTGCTATGCCGTTAGTCTGCCACCTGTTCTGAGAGCCTCCGTTATCGCGGTCGAACGCGTTTCCGTACCAGTTTGATGCGACTTTGTACCACTCAGTGTTCTGTCCTTCAATGTTGCGTGTCCAATATTCGGTTGGCAAAGGAGTAGGTGTCCAGCCCGTTGGAATCACTTGCTCTTCTTGTACGGTGAGCATGGTTGTGTAGCTGCTTTCTTTGAAGGTAGTGCCGTAATAGTTTCTGAAGGAAGCGTTTGTGTTATCCGAATCACCGCTCTGTCCGTAAAATCCGTAGAGTAGCTCTTCGAAGGTGATTACAACAGTGTAGTTGCCGACCATTTCAGGGATGTACTTTGTGTATGCGCTTCCTGTAGAGTCAGATTTAAACGAGCCACTTGCTGGAAGTCGCACTGTCTTAGCGTCAGGCGTCGTGATTGTAACATGGTAATAGTATCTAACGTTGTTTGAGTCAAGTGCTTGCGGCGGGACCTGTGGGTTGAACATTACGATGGAGATTTCTTGACCGACTCCCGTTGGGTTAGGTGCCAATACACCATATGTCCATGTGGGAATCTTGTCTTGATATCGTTGCCAGAGAAGAAGCCTAGTGGCTGAGGCATCGAAATTCTCGTTACCAGGGAAATCCCATTTCATTCCTGCAGCTTTCGCCGCGGTAGTTGCGGCATTCGAAGCACTAGCTAATGGAACAGCAACAAGTGTGAAAGCGATGGTTGCAATTAGAATTGCTGTTATAGTAGCTGTAGTTTTGTTTTTAGAGATCTTCATTCTTTTTTCTCCTTTAATTTTTTTGCGTGCCCTCAAGTTTATTTGAATACGCTAATAAATCTTTCCGAAATATCTTATTAAAAATTAATCTGAACCATTTTTGCAATTAATTCTAATAAAAATTATAAAAATAGTAAAAAAAAGTGGTATTCACAAGTAGGGAGAATTTTTTTGCAAGAGGGGAAATTGGGATTTGACAATTCTCTGTTGGCTGAAAAGTTAGCAGACTAAAATAAATGCCTGAAATAAGACGAGGTTAAGTTTGACTTCTACTAGCAACGTCAAAACCATCAAGAAGAACCTCACTTCTTGGCTATCCAGTAACTCATTTCAGGTCTGCAAAGCCGCCTGTACAAGTAAAAAACTGGGTTAGGAATCCACGTTCCTTTCAGATGATAATCAGTTCGCTCAAAAAACTCGAAGCCGCCACTTCTAAACACGCGTTCAATTACGCCATGGTCTAACGGGTGTTCTTTCTTATGCCAATAATCAGACAACGTGTAATCAAGAGAGGGAACACCGAACCCGAGAAGCCT
>DATEAU010000095.1:0-4504 GCA_035288165.1 Bathyarchaeia archaeon | reverse complement strand
TTGATGATTTACTGGCATTCAATTATTGATTAAGCCATCATGAGTAACACACTATTCGTGACACGGAACGAGTCTATAGTTATGGGCAGGTGACTTTTGCGTTGTCTATTCTCTCGTGTTTTATGGCTTCACGAATTATGGCTAAGGCTACTTGCTCGCCCATTTTGCCCAGCTTCGCCAAGTCATCCGCGTAAGCGAGAAACGACGCGTGATCCTTTGTTCCCAGAAATATTTCTCGAATTCTATAGCCGCGCATGGCTGTCTCTATGAGAAACCACACGTCAACTCCCCAGCCGTCAGGAGGGTCATTCTCAAGAAGCTCCTTCCAAACTGCGGCTTTAGCGGCTATCTCCCCGCTTAAGGGCTGTTCGAAATGTGAGATTTCTGGAAAGAACACGTTAAGCAGCGGTTTGGCAACCAGCTTGGTCACTCCGCCATCTCTGGGGTTCCGCAGGTACGTTCCCCTAGCCATGTCAGCGCGTTCTTCCACTATCGCATTGACGAGCTTGTCAACCCATTCAGCCGCCAGGTTTTTTAGGTCCGCATCGAGGAACACAATCACGTCCGCTCCTTTCGCTAATGCAACTTCCAGTCCCGTCTTCATCGCAGCACCTTTGCCTGGGTGTATGCGTTTTTTGCTCATCACGACTTCTGCCCCGTTTTCCGACGCTAAACTACGAGTATTGTCAGTTGAGTACCCATCAGCAAGTATGATGCTGGGCTTGTACTTGCTTTGCTTCACTGCTTCAATGCAGGCTTTTATTGTACCAGCTTCGTTCTTCGCAGGAAAAATAACGGTTACTTTCAACGTTGCCTGCTCATCGATTGAGCTTACAGAAAGAGGTGCACCCATAAACCTATCACAACTGAATAAAACACCGCTCTCGCATATTTAAGTCCCATGTTTGAAGGGCGAAACGTATATTTTAAACTCTGCATGGTAAATGTCCTAAGTTAATGAGGGATAAAAGCTTCAATGACTGATGAACAAAAAGATCAGCCTTCAAACGTTGAAAAGCAACTTGAAACAGAGAAGAAGCGTTCAGAAGAATACCTGAACAGACTAAAATACCTGCAGGCAGACTTCGAGAACCTGAAGAAACGCTGCGACCGCCAACTCCAAGAAGCAAAAAGCTACGCCACTGAACGCCTAGTTCTCGAACTGCTGGATGTCGTCGACGAACTGGAACTGGCGATGAAGACAGGGCAAACGTTAGTACCCGAATCTCAGCCCCTGCTTGAAGGCGTTCATATGACTTTGAAGAAGTTCAGAAAAGTTCTTGAGCAAGAAGGTGTATCGCCTATAGAATGCGAAGGACAAGACTTCGACCCAACCATCCACAATGCAGTCGCGAAGATTGAACGCGAAGGCGTCAAAGGCTGCCTCGTCGGCGAGGAAGTCAGAAAAGGCTACATCATGAAAGGCAAAGTCATCAGGCCCAGCATCGTGAAAGTCGAAGTCCCACCTTCACCATCATCAAAATCACAAAAAGAAAATCAAACGGAGAAAAAAGAAAATGAGTAACGTAAAAACCACACAAAAAGTGTTAGGCATAGACTTAGGAACCACCAACTCAGCCGCCGCCATATTCGAAGGCGGACACTCCACAGTCATCCCAAGCGCTGAAGGACCAACAATGGCAGGCAAAATGTTCCCCTCAGTCGTTGCCTTCACAAAAGACGGACAACTCTTGATTGGCGAACCCGCAAAACGCCAAGCAACAGCCAACCCAGAAGGAACCATTTTCGAAATAAAACGAAAAATGGGAACCAACTACAAAGTCACCGTCTACGGAAAAGAATACACGCCTCAACAAATTTCTGCTTTCATTCTACAAAAAATCAAGAAAGACGCCGAAACATACCTAGGCACCCCGATTAAGAAAGCAGTCATCACCGTTCCCGCGCACTTTGACGACAACCAGCGCCAAGCCACCAAAGACGCAGGCGAAATCGCAGGCTTCGAAGTCATGCGCATAATCAACGAACCCACAGCCGCATGCCTCGCGTACGGCGTAGACAAACTCGAGAAAGAAATGAAAATCTTGATTTTCAGCTTCGGTGGCGGAACACACGACGTCACACTAATGGACTTCGGCAAAGGAGTCTTCCAAGTGCTCAGCACCAGCGGCGATACGCAACTAGGCGGTACTGACGTGGACAAAGCGGTCATGGAATATGTAATTGACGAGTTCAAGAGGCAAACAGGCATAGCCATCACAAACGACAAGTTCGCGATGCCAAGGCTTAAAGACGCATCGGAAAAAGCAAAGATAGAGCTTACAACTTTGATGAGTACGGACATCGATTTGCCTTTCCTTACAGCTGACACCACAGGACCAAAGCACCTACATCTCACTTTAACAAGAAACAAACTTGAATCCCTCGCGCAACCCATCGTCCAAAAAACAGAGCGAACCATCCTTAAAGCGCTCGAAGACGCAAAACTTACGCCAACAGGAGTCGACAAGATAATCCTCATCGGGGGCATGACCCGAATGCCTTTGGTGCAGAGGTTCGTGGAGCAAATCCTTGGAAAAGCGCCCGAGCACGGTCTGGACCCTATGGAGTGTGTAGCCGTGGGTGCAGCGATTCAAGCAGCGGTAATCACAGGCGAAGTCACCGACATACTGTTACTAGACGTTACACCATTGTCGCTCGGCGTTGAAACATTAGGCGGCGTGTTCACAAAAATAATCGAGAAAAACACCACAATCCCAACCAAGAAAAGCCAAACATTCACCACCGCGGCAGACTTCCAAACCGCAGTCACCATACACGTAATTCAAGGCGAACGCGCCATGGCAGCGGACAACGTTTCCCTCGGCATGTTCAACCTTGTCGATTTGCCCCCAGCACCCCGGGGCGTGCCGCAGATAGAAGTTACCTACGACATCGACGCCAACGGAATAATCAACGTAACCGCCAAAGATCTTGGCACTGGAAAAGAAGCAAAGATTCGAATCACAGCCTCCACGAAGTTGTCAAAAGAGGAAAAAGAGCGGTTGATAAAAGACGCTGAGCAATTCGCTGACCAAGACAAGAAGAAACGGGAAGAAGCCGAAATAAGAAATAATGCAGACAGCCTCGTTTACACGGCGGACAAAACCAAGAAAGACCTTGCGGGCAAGATAACGGAGGAGCAAACAAGCAAGGTTGATGCAGCCGTAGCCGCTTTGAAAGACGCGTTAGCAAGCAACGACATGGCACAAGTGAAAGCTAAATCGGAGGAGTTGCAGAGGGTTCTTCAGGAAATTGGCACGGTGATTTATCAGCAAGCCGCAGCGGAGCAAGCGAAGCAGCAGCAACAACAGCAACAGCAAGGTCAGGAGGGTCAGCCTAGCCAAGAACCACAAGGCGCCCCAGAACCAGGCGAGGAAAAAGTCGTGGATTCCGAAGACTATAAGGTGAAATAGTAGCCGAAACAGTTTTGATTAAGTACTTGCATTTCGAGTGTTGCGGTAAAGGCGTATGGCTGAAAAACGCGATTACTACGAGGTTCTCGGCGTTAAGCGAAACGCTTCCAAAGACGAGATTAAAGACGTTTATAGAAAGCTAGCCATGCAGTTCCACCCAGACAGGAACAAGTCGCCAGAAGCAGAGGAGAAATTCAAGGAAATCTCCGAAGCCTACGCTGTATTATCAGACGATGAAAAAAGACAACAGTACGACAATCTTGGGCACCCAGGCTTCGACCAACGCTACACGCGAGAGGACATTTTCCGCGGAGCAGACTTCGACTCGATATTTCGAGACCTCGGAGCTGGAGATCTATTCCACGCTATTTTCGGCGGAGGCTTCGGAGGCGGCTTCCAAGAACGAGTCAGCAGAGGACAAGACCTAGCGTATGACCTTGAAATAACACTGGAAGAAGCTGCCAGAGGAACTGAGAAGGAAATCGAAGTTCCCCGAACCGAGAGATGCGAAGTTTGCGGCGGATCGGGAGCAAGCCCAGGCACTCAGGCTCGAACGTGTCCACGATGCAACGGCGCGGGCAAGGTGCAGAACATGAGGAAAAGCAGCTTCGCCATGTACGTCCAAGTTACGCCATGCCCAACATGTAGGGGAAAAGGCAGATTAATCGATTCACCTTGCAGTAACTGCCGAGGGTCAGGGCTGGTGAAGAAACGGCGAAGGATAACCGTGAAAATCCCAGCCGGCATTGACGAAGGCAACCAGCTAAGGCTAAGAGGCGAAGGCGAAGTGGCATCCAACGGAGGCGAACCAGGCGACCTCTACGTCGTTGTGCATGTTCGTCCGAATGAGCTTTTTATGAGGGAAGGCAACGATTTAATGCACGTTTTAATAATTTCGTATCCTCAAGCCGCACTCGGTGGAGAAGTCTCTGTACCCACCCTCGAAGGACCAACAACAGTTAAGATGCATCCTGGAACCCAGCCAGGCGAAACTATCCGATTGAAGGGGAAGGGAATGCCGCATTTTAGAGGCTACGGGAAAGGTGACCTCTTGGTTCGCGTGGGAATCGCAGTTCCTGAAAAACTTA
>DATEAU010000094.1:0-12345 GCA_035288165.1 Bathyarchaeia archaeon | reverse complement strand
TTGTGGTCGCTGCCTTAAGGTTGCACGCTGTTTCTCTGACTTCCTTAAGCATCTTTTTGGTGTCTTTCTGATTTCTTTGGACAATGTTAACGAATGCGCTTCCCACGATAACGCCGTCAGCGCCCGCCTCGATTATGGTCTGAACATGTTCTGGTTTTGAGACTCCGAAGCCGACCGCTACTGGAACGCGCCCTTTAGTTTGTTGGGCGATTCTTTTGACCAGTTGGATTGTTGGCTCTTCAATCTTCTCTCTTTCGCCCGTCACGCCGAAGTGCGAGACAAGGTAAAGAAAGCCCGACGTGCAAGCAATAATCTTGCCGAGCCTTTCGTTTGAAGTGGATGGCGCCGCCAGAAAAATCGTGTCAACCCCGCACGCTTCAGCTGCTCTCTTGTAATCGCCCGCCTCTTCCACGGGTAAGTCAGGAACCACGACTCCATCAACCATACAGTTTCGTGCCAGTTGGAAGAAGTTCTCAACGCCCATCCTGAAGACGGGATTAAAATACGTCAAAATAACAACGGGTATGCTTTGTTTTTTCTTGATTTCTCGAGCCATCTCCAGCACCATCCTCGGCGTGGTTCCCGTAGCTAAAGCGCGTATGCTGGCGGCTTGTATGGCTGGTCCATCAGCTATCGGGTCAGAGAAAGGAACGCCAAGCTCGAGTACGTCCACGCCGCCTTTAACAAGTGCTTCCGCAATCCTTGACGTAAGTTGCGGATCTGGGTCTCCGCCTGTCACGTAACCAATTAACGCGCCGTTTCCCTGTTTTTTCAGCTTGTCGAAAACCCTGCTCAGGTCGCTCATATTTTCACCCCAAGATAATCAGCTACGGTTTCAACGTCCTTGTCGCCGCGACCCGAAAGCGTAACGACAATGGCCTCGTTCCGCTTCATTTTGGGAGCCAGCTTCATGGCGTAAGCAACAGCGTGCGCAGACTCCAGAGCGGGGATTATGCCCTCCTCCCGCGACAACGCGAGAAAAGCATCCACAGCTTCTTTATCCGTGGCAGAAACGTAAGTGGCTCGTTTTGAAATCTTCAAGAAAGAATGCTCAGGACCAACCCCTGGATAATCTAGTCCTGCGGATACACTGTGCGTGTTCTGAATCTGCCCTTCGCCGTCTTGAAGAACATAGGTTAGCATGCCATGAAAGACACCTTCGGCGCCTGCTCCTAAAGAGGCGGCATGTTTCCCCGATTCTAAGCCCTCACCCGCTGCTTCAACCCCGTACAGTTTAACCGAAGCGTCATCCTCGAAGGGATAAAAGGTGCCTGCCGCATTGCTTCCTCCGCCTACGCAAGCCACGAGCGCTTCAGGAAGGCATCCTTCTTTCCGTTTGAACTGCCGTTTAATTTCGTTGCCGATTACGCTTTGGTAATCCCTGACCATCGCTGGGTAAGGATGCGGTCCCACGACGGAACCTATCAAGTAATAGGTGGTTTGGAGGTTGGTTACCCAGTCCCTAAACGCCTCATTAATCGCGTCCTTCAGCGTTTTGCTCCCCGTTTCAACCGGGTGCACCTCAGCGTTTAACAGCTTCATCCGAAACACGTTGAGCCTCTGCCGCGCCATGTCGTCAACGCCCATGTAAACTTCAGCCTTCAAGCCTAACGTGGCGCAAGCCATAGCTGTTGCGACGCCGTGCTGACCCGCACCTGTTTCAGCTATGACTCGTTTCTTGCCCATGCGATTTGCCAGCAATGCTTGACCGAGTGTGTTGTTGATTTTGTGGGCTCCGCCGTGTGCCAAGTCTTCACGTTTCAGGTAAACTTTCGCCCCGCCGAGTTTCTTGGTCAAGTTTTCAGCATAATACAGTTGTGTGGGTCTTCCTGCATATTCACGAAGGTAATAATCCAGCTCCCTTTGGAAATCAGCATCGTGTTTTGCTTTTTCGTAGGCTTCTTCCAGTTCCTTGACCGCTGTCATTAGGACTTCGGGAACGAATTGTCCGCCGTACTTGCCGTATTTTCCATCAATGGGGTACCTGCTTAGTTTCCGCACATTTCCACCCTTTTCGCGTCCATTATGAATTCCTTCCTTTTTTACTTTAGCTCTTTTTTTCAAATTGCCGTCACAAGCTCCCTGACCTTTCCTTCAACATCATCAGCTAGCATGATTGCTGAGCCGACTAGGAAGGCGTTTGCGCCGCACTCACGCAGAAACCTAATGTCCCTAGGAGATTCGACCCCGCTTTCGCTGACCACGATTTTTCCATTAGTCTCGCCATTCGCAATGATGTTCTTTGTTACGTTCAAGTCTACTTTTAAGGTTCCGAGGTTTCGGTTATTAATTCCAACCAAGTCAGCGTCGCTTTGTACGGCGAAACGAAACTCTTCCAAGCTATGTGTTTCCAACAGAACTTCAAGGTTTTCCGAGTGCGCCTTCGTTATCATTTCTTCGATAGTGCATTCGCAGTAGCCTCGGTCAAAAAGCGCCTGAATCAGAAGCACTGCACTTGCTCCAGCTTTTGAGGCTGCTTCCAACTGTTTAGAGCTTATGATGATGTCTTTCATGAGGACCGGAAGCTGGACTGCCCTCCGCGTTTCAACAAGCGACCCTAATGAGCCTTTGAAGTGCTTCGGCTCAGTCAAAATGGAAATTCCCACGGCTCCGCCTCTTTCCATAGCCTGGGCGATTTGTCCAGCCTCAAAGCCCGTCCTAATTGTACCTTTGGAAGGTGAGACAGCTTTGATTTCAGTAATCAATGGTGCTCGTGCGGATTTGAGAATAGCCTTTTTCAAACTATTGCGAGCCATCACGATTTGGATTGCAACCTCGTAGTAACCACTATCAACTGTTTCTTTTGCGTCTCCCGCCAGTTTATCAAGAAAGTCAGGCATATTTTAATTCAAGCTCCTCCAGTTTTGACAGTCTCCCGCCTGAAGCCTCAACCAGCATTTTGAGTTTTTTGTAAGCGGCTCCGCCATCGATTGATTCGCGTGCCAACTCAATTCCGCTCCTGAAGTCTGCGGCTTTTCCGCCAACCATGATACCCGCGGCGGCGTTGACCAGAACCATTTCAGTTTTCGGGTCATTTGCACCACCGTACCCGTTTAGGATTTTGAAGACGATTTCCGCGCTTTCATCTAGCGAAGTCCCCTGTATGTCTTCTACCTTGGCTTGTTTGATGCCGAAATCTTCTGGCTCGATCGTGAAGGTTTCGACTTCGCCCTCTTTTAGCCGTGCAATTATAGTTTTGCCTATGGTGGATATTTCGTCCAAACCATCCAAGCCGTGGACAACTATTGCCTCTTCACACCCCAACTTATTCAACGCGTAAGCTAGAGTGCCTGTTAGTTTAGAGTCATAGACACCGAGAACCTGAGCGTCAGCACATGCGGGATTAGCCAATGGCCCAAGAACGTTGAAAACTGTTCTTATGCCTAACTCTTTACGAGGTTCAACCGCATATTTCATGGCTGGATGGAAGACAGGAGCAAACATAAATCCTATACCAACTTGCTCAATGTTTTTCTGCACAGCGTCAGGTGCCATTGTAAGGTTGAAGCCAAATCGTTCTAAGACGTCCGCGCTACCGCTCCGGCTTGTCACTGATCGGTTTCCATGCTTGGCAATGGCTACGCCTGCGCCCGCAACCACGAAAGCAGAGGCTGTACTGACATTGAAGGTTTTTATCTTGTCGCCTCCAGTTCCACATGTGTCCACTAGACGACCTTTTACGTGAGGATTTATTCGGCAGCAGTTTTCTCGCATGACTTCCGCAAACGCGGTTATTTCTTCAACCGTCTCGCCTTTCATTCTGAGCGCCGTTAACAGTGCTGCTATTTGGCTGTTGGTTGCTTTTCCAGACATGATTTCCTTCATGGCTTCGCCTGATTCCTCATAAGTCAAGTCGGCTCCTTCTATCAGTTTTTGTATGCTTTCTCTGATCATTCGCGTTTTACCTGCCTTCCAAAAAGTTTCTCAGTATGAGTTTTCCGTCTTCGCAGAGTATTGATTCAGGATGAAACTGCACGCCTTGAATCGGATATTTAACGTGGCGAACAGCCATTATTTCCCCGTCGTCAACAGCCTCGGCGGTTATGGTAAGGCATGAAGGAATAGAGTCTTTCTCGCCTGCAAGCGAGTGGTAACGTGTCGCCGTGAAAGGGTTCTTGACGCCATTGAAGATGCCTTTCGCATCGTGTTTTATAAGGCTGGTTTTTCCATGCATCAGCCTCTTTGCAGAGACAACTTTGCCGCCGAACGTGCTGATTATTCCTTGATGCCCAAGGCATACGCCTAAAGTTGGAACTTCACGGCTCACTTTTTGCAGAATTTCCTTGCAAACGCCGAAGTACCGTTCGTCCTCTGGAGAGCCTGGACCCGGAGAAAGCACTATCCTATCGGGCTTAAGCGCTTTCACCTGCTGCAAAGTTATTTGGTCGTTTCGGTACACGACGGTTTCGGCGCCCAATTCGCCTATGTATTGGACGAGGTTGTAAACGAAAGAATCATAATTGTCTATGACGAGAACTTTCATTGTTTTTCTCCTCCTACGCTTTGCAGTGCCTTCATTAGAGCTTCTGCCTTATGCTCGGTTTCAAACCATTCCTTTTCGGGAACGGAATCCGCCACAATGCCCGCGCCCGCCTGAATATAGGCTTTGTTTTTGTCGGCGAACAGAGTTCTGATAGTGATGGCGAAGTCCGTGTTGCCATTGTAACCGAAGTAGCCGACAGCCCCTGCATATGGTCCTCTTCGGGTCGGTTCGAGTTCTTCTATAATCTCCATGGCCCTGACTTTGGGTGCGCCTGACACGGTGCCGGCTGGAAACACGGCTTTCAACGCGTCATATGATTCGCAGTCGTCTTTGAGTTTGCCTTCCACTCGTGACACGATGTGCTGGACGTGACTGTACTTGTGGACTTTCATGAATTCCGTGACGCGAACGCTGCTGTACTCTGAAATTTTTCCCAAGTCGTTTCTGGCTAAGTCTACAAGCATGATGTGTTCAGCTCGTTCCTTAGGATCTGCCAGTAATTCTCTAGCTAACCGTCTATTTTCCGCGAGCTTTTCCATGCAGGGTCTTGTGCCCGCGATTGGAAAAGTTTCGACCACGCGATTGGCAACTCTTACAAGCATTTCAGGGCTGGCGCCCACGATTTGCCGGTCGCCCATTTTGAGGAAGTACATGTACGGTGACGGGTTGATTTGCCGCAATGAACGATAAAACCCTATCAGGTCACCACGGATATCGAATGTGAAGCGTTTTGAAAGGACAGCTTGGAAAATGTCTCCCTGCGTCACGTAATCTTTGGCTTTCTCCACGCCTTTCTCGAAACGTTCTTTCGTCACATTTACTCCCGACTGTTTGCTTGTTAACTCGCTGAGGTTAGCTGGTTGTTTGACTACTTTTTCGATTTCGGGAAGACGATTTTCGTTTGAGTAATAGTAGAATGCTCGTTTTTTTCTGTGGTCAAAGATGATTCCGTCGTCGAAAAATCCGAACTCCACATCTGGAAAGTTCAAGTCGTCCTCTGCTTTTTCTGGGAGTTTTTCCCAATAACGGATTGCGTCGTAAGAAAAGTATCCGACCGCTCCTCCTGTGAACCTGAGTTCTCTGTTGTGAATTGCCCTTTCTTTAACGAGTTTTTGTACTATGTGAAGCGGGTTGCTACTTGTCTCACGGTCTTCTTCGCCGGTTCTTTCGTTGCGTGTTACTGCTTTCCCATTTTTTATTTTCGTAGTTAACGCGGGGTCGAATCCTATGAACGAGTACTGTGCCAATTTCCGTGGACCTTCAATGGATTCGAGAAGATAGACATCGTCGTAGTTTTCGTGAAGTTTTGAGAAAATTTGCAGGGGTGGAGACTGAAAGGGAATTTTCTTGACTCTCAGTTTATTTTCGTCCCTAGATAAGGAAATGGTAGTCGCGGTTTGAGTGCCAAAGACGATTCCCCATTGTGCAGTGCTCCTTTAAGTTCTGAACATTACTTCAATGCCTTATTTAAGGCTTGTGAGTACATAATTGTACATTAGTCTTTCAGTGTAGGCTACACTCGAAATTAAATGCGGCTTGTTGTTGTCGTATTGCAGTCACAGAGCCTTAAAGCCATCTTCCCCGTAAGTCATTCGTCAGGTGTTACATCGTGGAAAAATCAATGCAAAAGTATCTAGTGCTTCTTAAGGTGAGCACGGGAAAGGGCGGAGAGTTCTGGAATGGCTTCTCAAAGATGTCCGACACGCCGATGAAGGGCGTGGTGGTCGAAGCTTCGTACAGCCTTTTCGGACATTGGGACTTCGCAATTTTCTTCGAAGCCGACAGCAACGACAACGCCTTGCACTTCGTCGGCGAGAATCTTCGTTCCATCCCTGGTGTTGCAGACACGAGCACAACGCCCATGACTATGCTGAAGGAGCATAAGCCCCATTGAAACTCACTTTCATCCCTTTTCTTTTTTTCTTTTTCGAAATAACGCTTGCGTTTACTCTTCCTCTGCTCCGATGAAACGTTTTATTGTTCCTAGGATTTCTTGAAGATTTTTTTCGCTCAGAGGGGGTTCGTATGGAATTCGGATCACTTCCCAACCTTGCGCCTCAAGTAACTGGCAGACTTCTGCGTCCCATTCTTGCTGTTTGTCTCCAGAATGAGCTTGCAATCCGTCTAAATATACGGCTTTTCGTTTGTCAAGCCAGCAAAAATCAGGAATGGTGGACTTCAGCACGATTGTTTTCTGCGTCACCATGCCGCTTGTCAATCCCGAAGCGCTTAAGGCTTTGAACACTTCTATCTCCGCATTGCTCACTTTAGGGTGTAATCGCGATTTGTAACTCAATCCAGACCGAGCTCCGAACGCTCTTACAGAATAGTACGCTCTCCTTATTAGTCTTCCACGCTTACCTTACGAAATCTTCCAGAAGAGACCAAACTAAAAAAGCCGAAACGTGAGCAGGGATTCGGCAGTGTCCAACCGTCTAATGCTGCTGAGCAGTGATGAAGATTCTCCATTCATAACGCTTTAGTTATCAGTTGAGAACCTCTATTGTCAAGGTTATTAGTATGGGCTCGAAAACCTCGGATGACTTGGGTTGGCTAAGCTACATAGTTCTAGGCGTATGGATTGTCAATGCCTTTCTAATTGTTTTTCTGATGACCAGGGTTGATTCTATCGTTCATGGTCAACTCTACGCTTACGGCTTGCAGTTTAGTCGTAATTGGGCTGATCCCTATTGGGCTAGCGTTAACTTGATTTACGTTTTCATGAGTGTACCGACGGTGTTGAGCACCATTGTGCTTGGCATAGTGCTTGTGAGAAACAGGAAACTCAATGGAAAATATATTGCTAAGCTGAAAATCAGACGACAAAAAGTTGCTGTAGAGGAGCAGAAAACAAAGAAGGAAAAAGCAGCCGTCGCCGAGGAAGTCCCAGTGGAGAATGCCCCGCAGGAACCTGAGGAGCCTGAACCTCTAGTTGAGCCTTATGAACCTAAAATGGAAGTTATCAATGAGGTTGAGGCGAAGGAAAACAACGGGTTGCTCATTTCGTGTCCTAGCTGTAAGAAGGTTTTCAACAGACCGCTAGTAATGCTCGATTTCAGCAGTGGCAAAACGCGGCTTGTTAATATTTGCCCATATTGCAGCCACACTCTGGGAGAGGCTGCGGACCAGAAGAAAGACGACGAAAACGCTAATGTTCCAGCCACTGAAAGCAGCTAAAGCGTCTTTCCGTTTTTTCTTTCGGGTTATTTCCTTTTTGGCAATATTGCGGTTGGTGAAATTACCTTATTATATATTGCGATATTAGACGTGGTTAGGTGAAAACGAATGTTCGAGCAAACACAAAATGTTGAAGAATTAGGCAAGAGCATCTACAAAACCATCGAGGAACTTGAACAGGAGAAAAAGCGGCTATACGACGAAAAAGCGAACCTATTGGACATAGAAGCGAAGCTTCAAGCTAGAGTCGGCGAAGAAGTCGATATTAGAAAGCAGGAGAATCAGGAACTCAAAACTGAAATTGAGGATCTCAAAAGGAGATGCGAAGAGCTCACCCAATTCTTGAACAATAGACGACAGGACTAACACAAAATCAGCATGCCTAAGCCTTGAAGACTTTGGGTCAACAGTTGCTTCCAGCAAGATTCCAAAAGTTAGTTCCTTAGTATCTTCGCTCTCCTAATTTTTGTTTTCTACAAACTAGCCAAATTGTTGGCGATTTTGTATTAACAGCATTGAACTTCAGCCTCAGCCCTCTTTCATAACCTGTTTTGATGAGTCATATACTTCGATGGTTGTAAACAGCATTCAGGGCTCACCGAAAAGAATCTTGGCAGCTTTGCAAGTAACGTTTTCAGCCTGAAACATCTGTCAGATTATTTCTTCTTTCTTTTAATCCTCATGACAAGGATCCTGACGATGGAAGTAACGGCTATGACGTCTATGAAGACGGTCAAGGCTAGAAACCATGTGGGAAGCGCCGCTACCTTGTTCTCTGGTGACTCTTCTACAGTTATAGTTAATGAGTCAGAGACGGTGTTTCCCGCTGCATCTTTTACAGTTAATGTGACAATGTAAATTCCAGGTTTTGAGTAGGTATGTGTGGCAAATGCTCCCGACCCTGAGGTTCCGTCTCCGAATGTCCAATCGTAGTTTTCAATTCCCAAACTGCTATTCGAGCCACTGCCGTCGAAGCGAACAAGAGCATATGGAGTTACCTTTTGGTTGGGTCCTGCCTCAGCCGCTAACACGGAAGCTGCCGCCGTGGCTCCGATTTCTATCTGGCTGTTGCCCGGTGGAAATACCAGGTATAATATAGTATGAGTTTCGTTAGACTTTTCATTCTGGAATATGGGTTTTGAGTTGTTAACTGTGACTATGGAAGCGTTGGATACTAATATTCGAGGTATGATGAGTCTGCTCACGGTTACGGTCTCGTTGGTGAAAGCTCTGAACCCTAATGTGCCTTTCGAGGGATTGAGATATGGAGCGTCCATTGTAATTTTGCTTATCAGCTCGACTGAGTAAAAGTCTCCTTCTTTAGTAATGATGAATTGTTGGTACCTGCCCATGAGAGGGTAACGGTCCAACTGCTCATGAGGTAGTTTGTTGTCACCTATCGCGTCATTATTGGCATCTTCACCCGTATAGTTACTCCAATAATTACCTTCAACACCATTGTCGAACCTGTTGTTTTGGGAATTGTAGATATCCGTTTGCTTCTGGTTTCCTAGGAAGTTGTTGTGGAAAACTACGTTGCCATCGCTTTCATACAGCTTTAACCCTATTCCATTGTCATAAACTGTGTTGCGTTGAATAACCGAACTGTTGGAATTCATTATATAGAAGGCTTCAGAGTTGCTGACTAGATTATTTCCTTCTACTTCGATTTGTGACGAACCGCTAAGCAATATCCCATGGTACATGTTATTTCTAATCGAGTTGTTCAAAACTGCAATGTTTTGAGAACGGAACAATTCTATGCCTATTTTATTGTCAGTCGCCGTGATGTTTTGTATAGTGGAAGTCGACACATAGGCAAAAAGAACACCATCCAAGTTTTTGGACAAAGTCAAATCTCTAACGGTTATTCCTGAGGAGTTTACTACCAAAAGCGCCCCAATGTTGGGGTAAGTCTGAGGATCGATGATCAGGTTTTCCGCGTTTGTGATGTATTGAATGGGTTCGCCGTTGACGGTGTTCGAAGTGTCTATTGTTTGGAAATAGTGTTGGGGGGAGCTTCCGAAAAGGCCGAAATTGTACGAGAACTGGCCTTGCATCGTGTTTTCGGATAAAGTGTTATTTGTTGAGAAGCTAAGCCTGATGTTGTGTTCATTGTCGGTTGCTCTGTTTCTGACTAAGAGGCTATTGGAGGCGTAATTTAGCCAGATGCCGAATTTGTTGCCAGTAACATAGTTGTCGAGTACTGAGCCGCTTGATACTTTATACAGATGAATTCCGATGGCAAAGTTTCTTAACGTGAACCCGCTAACAGTTACGTTGTTGGCCTGTACTTTTAGTCCATCTCCCGTTGCGTTTCCAGCTATTATGGTGTCGCTGTTGCCGTGACCCGACAGCTTTATGCCGTTTTTGGTGATGAGGATATTTTCACGGTAAGTTCCTGCTTCAACATAGATTGTGTCCCCAGAATCTGCGGCGTTAACTGCCTCTTGAATTGTTGCATAGTTGCCTGGGACAGAAAGGGCTTTGCCAGAATAGGTTATTGGATTGGTTGTGTCAGCGTAGGCAAAACCGGAGGAAGGAGGAAAGATTAATGGAAAAAAAATAATAAGCAACGCAGACAGTAAACACGTAACGTGAATAGAGCGTATGTGTAAGGGCAACAAGACCTCTCCTGTATGTGGCGTCTTAATATTTCGTTTTCTCCTTCGAAAAGAGCGTGTCTGGACTAAATAAACCCGTATAACTGGCTTTGACATATTCTTAAAAAAAACCTATCTATTCTTCTATAAGATTTCTTCATAATGGTTAAAAGCCTGAATCCAGTTCGCTATTTCAGGAGAACAACTGTTGCGACCAAAGTCGCAAAGGGGAAGCATCCGGAAGACACTTTAACATACGTGATGCTTTTCGCAACCCTTAGAGTTGAGGAATAACGAAAGTCTGGGAAAGAGAAGAGAATGCTTAAACCATTAAACGCAAACGAGTTGCCTCGGCAACAGATCGAAAACGACATTAGTGCTCCGGATGTCTTGTCGTTTTTCGAGACAGTGTTCAGAAATGATATTCGTTTCAAGATTATAGTGTTGCTCTCCAATAGGGAGGGGGCATTGCTGAGAGAGATTGCAAGGAACACAGGAATCTCACATAAGAATCTCTCCAAGTACCTGGATGCATTGACTCAGAAGGGAGTATTGGATGTCTACCCGGTTGGAATGAGAAATCGAGTCTACAAGTTGGCTCCTAAGTATAGTTATCTAAGGCAGTTTTTGTAGCTGGGCTTATCTTAAGTTTTCCGAAGAATGTCTGAAGTCTAACAGGTTTTGCGGTTCCAGACCAAACAGTGTGGTTCCTCTAAATATCTTCCCAACTGGTTCAGAGTTTGCCAGAACAATTTTTCTAAAAATCGGACAGCACAAAATACCCAAGCTTGTAGACTTCAGGAGTATGAGGCTCAATTCTCTCTATCAAGGCTACGCCGAGTTTTCCTTCGCTGACGTAATAGAAAGATGAGAGCGCCACTGCGGAAGTCAAAGATAGATTTGGGGTTATTGCCTTCTCCCATTTTCCGTTTTCGGTTTTTCTCACCTGAAGGGTGCTGCCTTGAATCCATAGTAGGTAAAGTGTTTTACTTGCAGGATCGGTGGATAAGACTGGCACGGAGATCAGTTCCTGTTTTGGTTCTACCAGTTTTTCTTCCCATTTCGCATTCAACAAGCGATTAAAGTAATAAACGTCGTTTGTGGCGTTTTCTGTCAACGCCAGGTGAATCTCATCGTTCAAGCTTACTGCCGAGTAGCTAGGATCGCGTGTGAGGTCTCGGTTGGTTATGGTCTCAGGCTCTTGCCATGATGTGCCGTCCCACAATCTTCCTTCCGCGCCGATTTCACTCATGTAAATAGCATACATTCGTCCGTTTGACATGGCATAAAGGCTGGGTCTTAAAGGATAGAAAGAGACGTTTGACACTTGCATTGGAGCTGACCATGACTCAGCGTTCGGTGAGTTAGCTGTGGTAACTTGTACAGTCCAAGGATTCTGAGTGGCTTTGCTATCAGAGCGCATGTAAGATATCCATGGGAGACCGGAACTGTCAACCGTAATGTAGGCGTTATAGTTCTCGACTGTTGATACTGCCTGAACGACTGTCTGCTCCTTGCTCCAAACTATTTCATTTTCAGTGATTCGACCTTTTCTATAAACAACGGGGCTTCCTGGCCCCCCAGCGTTGGCGTAGTGAACGTTACCATTCTCGTACCATACTGACATCGCACTTGCGCTTAAGCCTCTTGTCACGAATGTTGGTGTGCGCCAGTCCGAGCCGTTAGGTGAACTTGTGTGGAACAGGTTTGTGCCGTTGCTGTAGAATAGCCAGTAGTTTCCGTTTGCGAAGAAGGTTTGCCTTTGATAGATGGTGGATATTGTTGAGTAGGTGGTTGAGTAGTCAATCGCGAAAAGGCTTGACCCGTTTTCTCTTGTCAGTTGGAAGACAAGCAGAATCGATACAACTGCGATTATTGATACGCTAAGTAGGATTAATCGATTTTTCTTCATTTTTTGTTTGCACCTTTGTTTTGTTCTTTTTGTTAGGCCATATTGCGAGGATGATAATGGTTATGATTATTATAAGGATTTTTACTTCAATCTGGCTCAGGACCATGACTACTGTGCCCAAGTATGGAATAACGAAGCTGACTTTTCCTATCACTCCTTCTTGCGGAACG